>JAPLOT010000294.1 GCA_026400595.1 Alphaproteobacteria bacterium
GAGTCCAACCCAGACGCCGGCATAGCGCGACATGGCAAAGCCGATCAGGCCGTAGTCGATGATCTCCTGCACGCCCGCGGGACTCAGCACCGGGATCATGGCGTCGCTCAGCGCCACGTCGCTGGCATGGACGACGGTGGAGGATTCGCCCGAATGATCGTCGCCCGCGATGGCCAGCACGCCGCCATGGGGCGAGGTGCCCGCCATGTTGGCGTGGCGGAAGACATCGCCTGACCGGTCGACGCCGGGCCCCTTGCCGTACCAGACGGCAAAGACGCCATCGAACCTGCCCTCGCCCCGCATCTCCGCCTGCTGCGTGCCCCAGACGGCGGTGGCCGCGAGGTCCTCGTTGAGGCCCGGCAGGAAGGTGATGTTGCGCGGTTCGAGGACGGACCTCGCCGCGACGAACTGGTTGTCGACGGTGCCCACCGGCGAGCCGCGGTAGCCCGTCACATAGCTGGCCGTGTTCAGCCCGGCCTGGCGGTCACGCTCGGACTGCATGAGCACCAGGCGCAGGATGGCCTGCGGCCCGGTGAGGAACAGGCGCGTGATCGAAAGATCATAAAGATCCCTGAGGCTATGGGTCGATTTGGACATAAGCCGGACTATACTCACTGCCATGGAATTGCCAAACGCTTCGCCTGCACGGCCGTCATTCCGGGAGGCGCTCGGAACCTGGGCACGAATCGGCTGCCTCTCCTTCGGCGGCCCGGCCGGCCAGATCGCGCTCATGCATCGCGAGATCGTGGAACGCCGCGGCTGGCTGAGCGAGAAGGAATATCTGTCCGCGCTCAACTTCTGCATGCTGCTGCCAGGGCCAGAGGCGATGCAGCTTGCCACCTATGCCGGATGGAAACTGCATGGCGTGCGAGGCGGGCTTGCCGCAGGCCTTCTCTTCGTGCTGCCGGGCGCGGCCATCGTGCTGGCACTGACCATTCTCTATGCGACCCTCGGCCGGCTGCCGCTCGTCGAAGCCGCCTTCTTCGGCATCAAGGCGGCGGTGCTGGCCATCGTCCTCGAGGCGCTGCTGCGCGTGGCGCGGCGAGCACTTGCCTCGCGCGCCGACTGGGCCATTGCCGGCCTCGCCTTTCTGGCGCTCTTCGCCTTCGGCCTGCCCTTTCCGCTGATCATCTCGGCTGCAGCGCTGTACGGATTCCTGCGCGGAGGCCTGCTTCCCGCCGCCGCACCGGAAGCCTTGCCGCATCCGGGCCGGTTGTTGCGAACGGTGGCGATCTGGAGCGCGGTGTGGCTTGTGCCGCTCGCTGCGCTGGCACTTCTGCTGGGCCCGCAGCATGTGCTGACCCAGGTCGGCATCTTCTTCTCGAAGCTGGCGGTCGTCACCTTCGGCGGCGCCTATGCGGTGCTCTCCTACATGGCGCAGGCGGCGGTGGAGCGCGAAGGCTGGCTCAGCGCCACCGAAATGATCGACGGCCTGGCCCTGGCCGAAACCACGCCGGGGCCGCTCATCCTCGTCACCCAGTTCGTGGGCTTCTTCGCCGCCTATCGCGAAATGGGCGGCATCTGGGGCGGTATCGCCGGCGCTGCGGTGACCTTGTGGATGACCTTCGCGCCCTGCTTCCTGTGGATCTTCGCCGGCGCCCCCTATGTCACGGCGATCGGGCAGCGGCCGCGCCTGTCGGGCGCACTCGCGGCCATCACCGCGGCGGTGGTGGGCGTGATCCTCAACCTGTCGCTCTGGTTCGGCCTGCATGTGCTCTTCGGCACGGTGACCCGCCGCGCAGGATGGTTCAGGCCCTGGGTTCCGGACTGGGCCGGTTTCGATCCGATGGCGCTGGCGCTGAGCGTCGTCGCTGCAATTGCGCTGCTGCGGTTCCATGTCGGAGTCGTAACGACGCTTGGTCTCTGCGCCGCTTTGGGATTGCTTGTGAGAGTGATCTGAACAGCGGCACCCGCGCTCATGCGCAGGCCCTCATCCGCCCTGCGGGCACCTTCTCCCGTCTGCGACGGGAGAAGGACGCGTTTTCTGCAGCCGGTGACGCTAGCCCCAGTGCCAGAAGTCATTGCCCTGCTTTGCATAGGCGCGGGCCAGGACCATCTTGTGGACTTCCGAGGCGCCGTCCACCAGCTTGGCGCAGCGCGCATAGCGGTAGATCCATTCCAGCACCGTGTCGGTGGAATAGCCGCGCGCACCGCAGAGTTGGATGGCCGTGTCGGCGGCGCGGTTCAGGACCTCAGCCACATGAATCTTTGCCATCGAGACCTCCGCCTGGGCCTTGCCGCCCTGGTCCAGCGTCCAGGCAGCATGTATGGTGAGCAGCCGGCCCTTGGCGATCTCGGCGGCAATGTCACCCAGCATGATCTGCACGCTTTCGTGCTCGGCCAGCGTGATGCCGAAGGCCTTGCGCTCGCGCACATAGTCATGGGCGATCTCGAGGCAGCGCTTGGCCAGGCCCAGCCAGCGCATGCAATGGGTGAGCCGCGCCGGACCGAGCCGGATCTGGGTGAGCCGCAACCCGTCCCCTTCCTCCATCAGCCGGTTCTCCTCCGGGATCTCGAGCCCGTCGAAATCCAGCTCGCAGGCGCCGCCCAGTTCCTCCGGCCCCATGGTGGGCACCCGGCGCAGCAGGCGCCAGCCGGGCTGGTCGCGGTGAAAGAGAAAGGCCGAGAGCCCGCGGCGCGGATCGTCCGAGGTGCGGGCGACCAGGATGAAGTGCGACGCGCCATCGGCCCCGGAAATGAACCACTTCCGTCCGTGTACGATGTATTTGCCGCCGCGCTTCTCGGCGCGCGTCAGCATCATGCCGCCGGGGTCCGAGCCCGAGCCCGGATGCGGCTCGGTCATGACGAAGGAGGAGCGGACCTTGCCGTCGATGATGGGCTGCAGCCAGCGGTCTTTCTCGGCCTCGGTTCTCAGCACCTTGTTGAGGACGTTCATGTTGCCGTCGTCGGGTGCTGCGCAGTTGAAGGCCAGCGGGCCGAAGATCGAGCGGTTGGCCTCTTCATAGAAAGCGCACCAGCCGACCATGGGCAGGCCCAGCCCGCCGCGCGCGACAGGCATCTGCGGCGCCCAGAGTCCTGCGGCGCGTGACTTGACGCGCAAGGCTTCGAGCACATCGAGCCGGATGTTCTCGTAAGCGTCGTAGTTGGCCTTGTCCGCCTCGAGCGGCAGGACATGTTCGGCGACGAAGGCACGGACCTTCAGGCGGAGCGTGTCGATCTCGGGCGGAAGGGTAAAGTCCATGTCTGTCTCTCAGCTCAGCAATTGTCCGCCGTCGACCAGGATGCTCGACCCCGTCATGAAGCCCGAGGCGCGCGGACTGGCCAACAGCAGCATGGCACCATCGAGATCGGCGGGATCGCCGGCCCGGCGCTGCGGGACGCGCCTGATCATGTCCTGGCCTGCGGGACTCGCGAGGTAGCCGTCCGTCATCTCGCTGTGGATGAAGCCCGGCGCGATGGCGTTGACGCGAATACCGTGGCGCGCCCATTCCAGCGCCATGGCCTTGGTCATCTGCAGCACCGCGGCCTTGCTGACGGCATAGGCAGCCGAGGAGAGGCCGACCTTGTAGCTGACCATGGACGCGATATTGATCACCGCACCCTGCGACCCGCGCGCGATGCAGCGCTGCGCGAAGATCTGGGCCAGATGCCACACCGCATCGACGTTGATGTCCTGTACCCGCCGAAACTCGTCCGCCGCGGCATCGACGATGCGTCCACCGCTGGCCACGCCGGCATTGTTGACGAGAAGCGTGAGCGGGCCTGCGAGCCCTTCGGCAGCGTCAAGTGCCGCACCGAGCGAGGCCCGGTCCGTCACGTCAAGCACCAGCGGATGGATGCGGGGGTCGGAGGCCGCCAGCGACGCCAGCCGGTCGCCGCGCCGCGCCGCCGCCACGACGGTGGCGCCATGGGCCGCGAGGACGCGGGCGAAGCGGTTGCCGAGGCCGGAGGATGCGCCCGTCACCAGCGCCGCTTGGCCGGTCAGGTCGAAAAGGTCCTTGGCTGCAATGACATCGGCCATCAATTGGCTTTTCCTCTTCGGATGGGCTATCTAGACGCCAAATCACGGTCATCACAAGGCTTTGCCATGTCATACCTGCCACTCGTCGGCCTGCCCGCCGATACCTACGAAAGCCACGGGTTCCTCTACCACTCGATCGGCGACAAATATGTCCGCGCCGTCGCCGAGGTGGCGAACTGCACGCCGGTGATGATCCCCGCGATCATGGACGCGCTGCATCTCGACGCCCTGCTCGACAGGTTCGACGGCATCCTGATGACGGGCGCGGTCTCGAACGTGCATCCGCCGCATTACGGCGAGCAGCCCTCGGCCGACCATGAGCCCTATGACCATGCGCGCGACCAGCTCACGCTGCGCCTCATTACCCGCACCATCGAGCGCGGCATCCCGCTCTTCTGCATCTGCCGCGGATTCCAGGAACTGAACGTCGTCATGGGCGGCACGCTGGAGACCGAACTCCAGCGCAACGAGGGCCGCCTCGACCACCGCGCGCCCAAGCATGACGACGTCGACGTGCGCTACGCGCCCTCGCATCTCATCAACATCCGCCCCGGCGGCATGCTGGAAAGGATCCTCGGCAAGCGCGAGACCATGGTGAACTCGATCCACCGCCAGGGCATCAAGCGGCTGGCGCCGCGCCTCGCGGTCGAGGCCACCGCGCCCGACGGCATCATCGAGGCGGTCTCGGTGCGCGAGGCCAAGACCTTCGCCTTCGGCACGCAGTGGCATCCCGAGTTCAAGGCGATGAACAATCCGGATTCGGCGAAGCTCTTCGGCGCCTTCGGCGATGCGGTGCGCGCCCATGCCTCCGCACGCAGCGCCCCGCTGGCGAAGATCGCCTGAGCGCCGGACGACAGGGATCAGATCAGCGCAGCGAGGCTACCGAGATCCGCGATCAGCGCGGCGGGCCTTCCGGGAATGCGGTCATCCGCCAGGCCGAAGCGGTTGACGCGCACGGCCTGGAATCCAAACTGCGCCGCGGCCTGGGCGTCCCAGCTATTGGCCGACACGAAACAGATCGACGGCGCATCGTGAAGCTGCAGCTTCTGCATGGCGTGGCGGTAGACGCGGCGGCTGGGCTTGTAGATTCCCACATCCTCCACCGAAAGTACCGCGTCGAACAGTTTCTCGACGCCGGCGTGGCGCACTGCTGAATCAAGCATCGACGGGCTGCCGTTGGAGAGGATCGCCGTGCGCTTGCCCTTGTTGCGGACAGCCTGAAGCGACTCGACCACGTCAGGGTAGGCTTCGAGTTTGAGGTAGAGCGCCATGATCTCGTCCCTGAGGCCGAGCTCATGCACCTTGTAGTGCTCGAGCGCATAGTCCAGCGCATCGCCGGTGACGTGCCAGAAGTCGGCATGGACGCCCATCAGGCTGCGCAGCCAGGTATATTCGAGCTGCTTCTGGCGCCAGAGCTTCGAGATGTTCTCGGCCTCCGGCCCGATCTCGGGCGCCAGTTTACGCAGCGGCGCATGGATGTCGAAGAGGGTGCCATAGGCATCGAATACGCAGGCTCTTACCCCTTCGAGCTTGGTCATGGCCGCCGCTTCCCCCCAATGCCTCTTGGCCCTATGTTTAACCCAACAGAGAGGTCCGGAAAATGCCCCATGACGGCCATGACCATGATGACGACGCAGGCGCGGCGCTTTCGCCCGTCGCGCTCCGCGTGAAGGCACTGGAATCGCTGCTGGTCGAGAAGGGATATGTCGATCCCGCCGCACTGGACGTGCTGATCGAGACTTACGAGACGCTGATCGGCCCCCGCAACGGCGCCCGCGTCGTCGCGCGAGCCTGGACCGACCCGGACTTCGCCGACTGGTTGCGGCGCGACGCCACCGCGGCGATCACCTCCATTGGCTATGCCGGACGCCAGGGCGAACACATGGTGGCGCTGTTCAACACCCCCGAGACCCACAACATGGTGGTCTGCACCCTGTGCTCCTGTTACCCGTGGCCGGTTCTGGGCCTCCCGCCGGTCTGGTACAAGTCCATGCCCTACCGCTCGCGGGCCGTGATGGAACCGCGCGCCGTGCTGGCCGAATTCGGCGTGACCCTCCCCGAAGGGACGGCGGTGCGGGTCTGGGATTCCACCGCCGAGGTTCGCTACCTGGTGATCCCGCAGCGGCCCGGCGGCACCGAAGGCTGGAGTGCGGAACAACTGGCCGGGCTCGTGACCCGCGATTCCATGATCGGCACCGGACTGGCGAGTTCGCCGGCATGAACGGACCGCAGGATGCCGGCGGCATGATGGGCTTCGGGCCGGTGGTGCCGGAACCGGTGACGCCCGTGTTCCACAGCGACTGGGAGCGCCGGGCCTTCGCCATCACGCTCGCCATGGGCATGACCGGCAGCTGGAACATCGACATCTCGCGCCACGCCCGCGAACGCATTCCGCCGGCCGAATACTGGGCCGCGAGCTACTACGAGATCTGGCTCAAGGGGCTGGAGCGGTTGCTGGCGGAAACCGGGCTGGCCTCGGCCGCGGAAATTGCCGCCGGCCGGAGCAAGACGGCCGCCAGGCCCGTGACGCGGGTGGCGGCCGCGGACATGATCCCGGCCATCCTGGCACGAGGAGGGCCGTCAGACCGGCCCGCTGCGACAGCGCCGCAGTTCGCGGCCGGCGACAAGATCCGTACACGGAACATGAACCCCGGGGGCCACACCCGTCTGCCGCGCTATCTGCGCGGCTGCCCGGGGAGCATTGCCATTGTGCATGGATGCCATGTGCTGCCGGATTCGTCCGCGCATCGGCGGGGCGACGATCCGCACTGGCTCTATGCGGTGCGGTTTTCGGCATCGGATGTCTTCGGCGCGCCGGGCCGCGACGAGATCGTCGCCGATCTCTGGGAAACCTATCTGGAGGCGGCATGAACGGGGCGCATGATTGCGGTGGCATGATGGGCTTCGGTCCGGTTGCAGCGGAGCGGGACGAGCCCGTGTTCCACAGCGCGTGGGAGTCGCGCGCTTTCGCCCTGATGTCGGCGGTTGGCGACATCGGCGGCTGGACACTGGATGAGGATCGCAGTGCCTGCGAAACCATGCACCCTGCCGATTATGCGGCCACAAGCTACTACGAGCACTGGCTCCATGGGCTGCAGACGCTGCTGCTGAAACACGGCCTCGTGACGGCGGAGGAACTCGCCGATGGCAGGTGCCACGCCAGCCGGATCGCGAAGCAGCCCACGCCGGCACCGGCCGTCTGGGGCCTGGTGACCGCGCCAGGAAGCTATGCGCGCGAACCGCAGGGGCCCGCCCGCTACGCGATTGGCGACCGTGTCAGGACCCGGCGCCTGAACCCTGCCGGGCATACGCGCCTGCCGCGTTACCTGCGCGGCCATGCGGGCGAGATCATCGCCCGGCATGGTGCCCATGTCTTTCCCGACAGCAATGCAGCGGGCCGCGGCGAAGATCCCCGGTGGCTCTATACCGTGCGGTTCACCTGCGCCGAAGTGTGGGGAACGGCGACGCGCGATACGATCCATGCCGATCTGTGGGAGCCCTATCTTGAAGCTGTCTGACCTCGATTCTCTGCCCAAGGACGAAAGCGGCCCCGTCTTTGCCGAGCCCTGGGAGGCCCAGGCCTTCGCCATGGCAGTGAAGCTCAACGACGCGGGCGTCTTTACCTGGAGCGAATGGGCCGAGACGCTTGGTGCCGAGATCCGCGCAGAGCCGGACCGAGCTTACTACGACTCATGGCTGGCGGCGCTGGAACGCCTCGTCGAAGCCAAGGGCCTGATCAGCACATCCGAGCGCCTTGGCCGGATCCAGGACTGGGATGCTGCCGCGCGCGCCACGCCGCATGGCAAGCCGATCGAACTCAGCCGATCGTTGCCAGCCAGGGGAACTGCTCGATGAGCCAATAGGAGAAGGCCTGCATGTAGCCGGTGAGGAACATGACGCCGGTCAGCACCAGCAGAAGGCCCATCGCCCGTTCGACATTCCGCATCTGGCTTCGGAACCGGCGGAAGAAGCCGAGGAAGGTCCCGATGCCGGCGGCAGCCAGCAGGAAGGGAATGCCGAGGCCGGCGGAATAGACAGCAAGCAGGCCCGCACCCCGCGCCATGTCCTGCTCGGTGGCGGCAAGCGTCAGGATCATGGCCAGCACCGGCCCGATGCAGGGTGTCCAGCCGAAGGCGAAGGCAAGGCCCACGCCATAGGCGCCGATCAGGCCCGCCGGACGCGTTTCGGCATGATAGCGCTTCTCGCGGCTGAGGAACCCCAGTTTGAAGACCCCCAGGAAGTTGAGCCCCATGAGGATGATGAAGACGCCGGCAACCTGGGCCAGAACCGGCAGCCAGGCGCGCAGCAGCTGGCCGACATAGGAAGCGCTCACCCCCATGAGGATGAAGACCGTGGAGAATCCGAGCACGAAGAACAGAGCTGCCAACAGCGTACGGCGGCGCTGCACGGCCATGCTTCCCTCGCGCTCCGACAGCTGCTCCAGCGAGGCGCCGGTGATGAAGCAGAGATAGGGCGGCACCAATGGCAGGACGCAGGGACTGAGGAAGCTGATGATGCCGGCAAGCAGGGCCATGCCGAGGGTCACGTCGAGTGTCATGATCTTCACATACAGGCCCGGCGCGGCAGTGCAACCTAACGATTGGACATGCGGACTTCACGACCGCGTCAGGGATTGACGGTTCCGGCGCAACGTGTATGTTATACTATAACATAACATGTCACTGGAGTACGCCATGCGCCTTGCCGCCGTCAGCCTTGCCGCCCTGCTTGCCGTGACCGCCCCTGCCCTTGCCGGACCGAAGGTCGTCGCCTCGGTCGTCCCGGTTCATGGCATCGTGGCGGCGGTCATGGGTGATACCGGCACGCCGGAACTCTTGCTGGAAGGCAAGCTGTCCGAACACCGCGCCACCTTCACGGCAGACCAGATTTCCACCCTGGGCAAGGCGGATGTGGTGTTCATCATCGGCCATGGCCTGGAGGCCAAGCTGGCCCAGATCAGCGGCAGCGAAGCCGTGAATGGCAAGACCTTCGTGGAACTCTCCGAGGCACCGGGCATGAAGACCCTGCCGATCCGCGAGGGCGGCGCCTGGGAGGCCCATGACCACGATCACGATCATGGCGAAGGCGGCGAAGCCGCAGAAGCCGGGCATGATCACGGCGAGACCGCCGAGGCCGGCCATGATCACGATCACGACAAGAAGGCCGAGGCCGGTCATGATCACGAGGGCGTCCTCGCATTCGACCCGCATGTCTGGCTCGATCCTGAAAACGCCAAAGCCATGGCCGCCGCCGTGGCGGTCGAACTGAGCAAGGCCGATCCCGCCAACGCCAAGGCCTATGAAGCCAATGCCGCGGCCTTCGCAGCCTCGCTCGACGCCGTATCCGCCGACATCGCAAAGGAACTGGAGCCGGCGAAGGGCAAGCCTTTCATCGTCTTCCACGATGCCTATCAGTACTTCGAGAAGCGCTTCGGCCTCGACGCCGCGGGCTCCATTTCCGACATCTCGGCCCAGGCGCCGTCGGCGGAACGCCTGAAGGAGGTGCGCGACAAGCTGGCGGCCACCAAGGCCCAATGCGTGTTCCGCGAGCCGCAGTATGACGACAAGGTGGTGGCGGTAGTCATCGAAGGCAGCGCGGCCCGGTCCGGCGTTCTCGACGGTCTTGGCGCAGAATTGACCCCCGGACCCTCAGCCTACCCGCAATTGTTGCGCAACCTCGCGTCCGCCTTCCACGCCTGTCTGGCAAGTTAATCGCCGGCTTCACTTTTTCGCCGCATTGGCGGATCATCTCACAGCGAGTCGGAGTTGTGAGGACGGACCGTGCGGCGTTTCTGGAGACTGCTTGCCCCGGGTGTGGCGGCGATTGGCCTTGCGGGCCAGGCCGCGGCCCACCCTCATGTCTGGATCGAGATGCGCTCGGATGTCATTTTCAACGACGAAGGCAAGATCACCGGTATCAACCTGATCTGGAACTTCGACGATGGATATACCCAGGTCGCGCTCGAGGGCCTCGATACCAATGGCGATGGCGTCTACAGTCAGCAGGAGCTCGATCCGCTGACCAAGGAAAACATCGCCTCGCTGAAGGACTACGAATACTTCACCGTGATGCGCGTGAACGGCGAGAAGGTGGCGCAGGGCGACGTCACCGAGTTCGGGCAGATCTGGTCGAACGACAAACTGCAACTGCACTTCCAGGTGCCGCTCAAGGAGCCCGTCGATCCGACCAAGGACGCGTTCATGGTGAAAGTCTATGACCCCGAGTTCTTCATCGCGATGGACTATGCGAAGGATGACCCCGTGACCGTGATCGGTGCCATGCCGGACGCCTGCAATCTTGTGGTGAAACCCGTTCCGACCGACGCCGAGATCGACGCGACGCGCGAGATGCTGTCAACCAAGGGCCCGGACTGGAAACCGGAGACCAACGAGGATTTCGGCGCCCTCTTCGCCCAGCCTGTCCTGATCGAATGCAAGCGCTGAGCCGGTTTGCCGCAGCCATCTTCCTGGGGCTTGCGCTTCTCCTTGCCGCAACGCCCGCCGTGGTGCACGCGCAGGACGAGGCGGCCCCGGCCGTCACCATCGACAAGCGGAAACTGCTGGTCCAGCCACGCAACGCCGATGGCACGCGGCAGCAGGTCTCGATCTTCGAAGACCCGGTGCTGTGGGCTCGCGAAAAGCAGCAGGGCTTCTATGGGCAGATGTCGGGTGCCTTGCGCGACATGAAGTCGGGGTCGGCGCTTGCCGCCGCGTGGACCCTGATGCTTCTGAGCTTTGGCTATGGAGTCTTCCATGCCGCCGGGCCCGGCCACGGCAAGGCCGTGATCTCAGCCTGGCTGCTGGCCACCGAGAACGAGTTGCGCCGCGGCATCGCCATTTCCGCGATGAGCGCCGTGATCCAGGCCCTGACCGCCATCCTGATCGTCAGCACCCTGCTGCTTCTTGTCGCGAGCGCCAGCGCAAGGGCACGCGACGTGGCAGGTTTCCTCGAGAGCGCCAGCTACGGACTCATCGGCCTCATGGGATTGTACCTGATCTGGACCGCCTTCCGCAGCCGCAAGACGCGCCCTGCGCCGGCCCATGCCGGGCGCGATGCAATGCACCGGGTCTCCGACCTGCATCACTTCGACAGCTTCCAGCCCAAGCAGCCGGCGCAGCTTCCGCATGATCATGTCCATGGCCCGGATTGCGGTTGCGGTCATGCGCATCTCCCCGAGGCCCGCGACCTGCGCGGCGACTGGTCCTTCGCCCGGGCCTTCTCGCTGGCCTTCGCGGTGGGACTCCGGCCCTGCACCGGCGCCATCCTCGTCCTGATCTTCGCCAACGCGCTGGGACTTTACTGGGCCGGCATCGCAGCCACCTTCGCCATGGCGCTCGGCACCTTCATCACCGTCTCTACGATCGCCGCCATTGCCGTCTACTCGAAGAAGCTGGCAACGCGCTATGCCCGACAGGACGACCGCTGGATCAGCTGGCTCAACTTTGGCTTGCGACTTGGCGGCGGATTGGTCATAGCCTTCCTTGGATCGATTCTGTTTCTGGGATCGCTCGGCTCAACCAACGCCATGATGTAGGGGACGGCATGCGCAATCAATGGCTGGTACTCGCCGGCTTCATCTTCATCTGCCTCGCGGCGGGATTTGGTGCCAGCTTTGCAACCGCACCGGCGATCGTGGAATGGTACCCGACCCTCAACAAGCCGTGGTGGAACCCGCCCAACTGGGCCTTTGGACCGGCCTGGACAATCCTCTACATCCTCATGGCCATCGCCGCATGGCTGGTCTGGAAGCAGCCCAAGGACACCAAGGGCGCGCTGATCCTGTTCTTCTCCCAGCTCGCCCTCAACTTCGCCTGGTCCTTCCTCTTCTTCGGCGCGCGTTCGCCCTGGCTGGGCCTGATCGGCGTGGCCTTCATGCTGGCCGCCGTGGCCATCACCACGGTGGTGTTCTGGCGAATCACGAAACCTGCGGGAATGCTCTTCATTCCTTATCTTGCCTGGACCGCCTTCGCGGCCTTCCTCAACCTGACCATCTGGCGGATGAACTGAGCGGGTTCCGCTGACCCCGATCTTGCGCTAGGCTCCCATCAGGGAACCGAGCGATGGCCAAGGTCTTCTTCACGGCCAACCTGCGACGCCATGTCGACTGCGGCGCCATGGAGGCGGAAGGCGTGACCGTTGGTGACGTCCTTTCCCGGGTCTTCGCAATTCAGGACCGGCTCGGTGCCTATGTGCTCGACGACCAGGGCGCCTTGCGCAAGCACATGACCATCCTCGTCGATGGCCAGCGGGTCAGGGACATTGAAAGACTCACGGATCCCGTCCGGCCGAACAGCGAAGTCTGGGTCATGCAGGCTCTTTCAGGAGGCTAGTGGAGGACCATTGTGAGCGAAGCGATCCTGGTTTCCACCCGCAAGGGGCTCTTCGAGGTTGGCAAGGGCAAGTCGGAATGGGCGGTAAAGGATGCCGTCTTCCTCGGCGACAATGTCACGCTGGCGCTGCATGATCCGCGCGACGGCACGGACTATGCCGCACTCAATCATGGCCATTTCGGTGTGAAGCTGCATCGCCGGAACAAGGGCGGCGCCTGGACGGAGATCGCGGCCCCGGCCTATCCGCCCAAGCCCGAAGGCCTGAACGATCTCGATGGCTGGGGGCGGCCCGTCAAGTGGACCACGCAGATGATCTGGGCCCTGGAGCCGGGCGGCGCGGACGAGCCCGGAACACTCTGGGCCGGAACCATGCCGGGCGGCCTGTTCCGCTCGCGCGACCGCGGCGAAAGCTGGGACATGATCCGCCCGCTGTGGGACATGCCGGAACGCAACAAATGGCTGGGCGGCGGCGCCGACATTCCCGGCATCCACTCGATCTGCGTCGATCCCCGCTCATCGCGGACAGTACGCGTGGGAATTTCCTGCGGCGGCGTCTGGGTCACGCATGACGGCGGCGAAAGCTGGGCGCAATCGGCGCATGGCATGCGTTTCGATGACGGCCCCGCAGGCGTGGCCGACGACCCGCATACCCAGGATCCGCACATGATGGTGCAATGCCCGGCCGTGCCCGAACGCTTCTGGGTGCAGCACCATTGCGGCATCTGGCGATCGGCGGACAACGCGAAGAGCTGGCAGGAGGTGAAGGCCAGGCCCTCGAGCTTCGGATTCGGCGTTGTCGTGCATCCGAAGGACCCGGATACAGCCTGGTTCGTGCCGGGCATCAAGGACGAGAAGCGTTATCCGGTGGATGGCAAGCTCGTCGTCACGCGCACGCGCGACGGTGGAAGGAGCTTCGACGTTCTCGACAAGGGCCTGCCGGGTTCACACGCCTATGACATCGTCTTCCGCCATGCGCTGGCCGGCGACGAGACGGGCGACAGGCTGGCCTTCGGGTCGACCACGGGGAATCTCTGGATCAGCGAGGATCAGGGCGACAGCTGGCAGACGGTGAGCTCGACGCTTCCGCCGGTGCACGCGGTGCGCTTCGCCTGAGCTCAGATCATCGCCATGCCGCCATTGACGTGCAGCGTCTGGCCCGTGACATAGCCGGCCTCGTCCGAGACCAGATAGAGCACGGCGGCGGCAATTTCGTCGGGCGACCCTAGCCGCCCGGCAGGGACGCGGCCGAGGATGCCTTCCCTCTGCTTGTCGTTCAGCACATCCGTCATTGGCGTTGCGATGAAGCCTGGCGCAACGGCATTCACCGTCACGTTGCGCGAGGCCAGTTCCTGGGCCAGCGACTTGGTGAGGCCGATGACACCGGCCTTTGAGGCGACATAATTCGCCTGTCCCGGATTGCCGGTGACGCCTACCACCGAGGTGATGTTGACGATGCGGCCCCAGCGCTTCTTCATCATGCCGCGCATGGCGGCGCGGGCGAGGCGAAAACCGGCGGTCAGGTTCACGTCGATCACCGCGTTCCAGTCCTCGTCCTTCATGCGCATGGCGAGGCCGTCCCGGGTGATGCCGGCATTGTTCACGAGGATGTCGACCGACCCCATCGCCGCCTCCGC
>JAPLOT010000503.1 GCA_026400595.1 Alphaproteobacteria bacterium
CTGGCTGGCAAGCCTTTCGGCTAGGGCAAGACGCCGGCTTCTTATCGATCCTATTTCCGCTCCGAAGTCACAAAAGCTTCTGGACCTTAGACTGGAGGCGCCGGTCTTCGCTCTTGTGGCGAACCGTCTACAGATCGAGTCACTCACGGGGCAGTCGGAGCTAGAAGTGGCGTCGAAGCAACTGCACAAGGTCGGCTTTGAGAACATCGTGATTCACCTTGGGCGCGAAGGTGTGATGGTGTCGGAAGGGTCAGGACCACCGGCGAAACTGCCGGCTCTTCCGGTCGTTGGCATTGCCGACGTTACGGGAGCGGGTGATGCGGCCGTGGCGGGCCTGGCTCTGGGTTTGCTGATGGGCCTGACATTCTTGGATGCTGCCCGGCTGGGGCAGGCCGCTGCTGCGCTGAACGTGCAATCACTGAACTCTGTCGCCGAAGACGTAAGCCGTGATAAGCTTTTCTCGCTTGCAACTCTTGCACAGGATCAGAAGTGAAGGTTGATGTTTCTCTTGCGCCGGAAGTACGGGCCGCGATTGATGCCGGTCGCCCTGTCGTAGCCCTTGAGTCCACGATCATCGCGCATGGGATGCCTTATCCCGATAACCTGAGCATGGCTCGGGAGGTTGAGGCCGTTGTCAGGGCACATGCGGCTATTCCAGCGACGATCGCGATCCTTGGCGGAAGACTCAAGATTGGCCTTGGTTATGAAGAGATCGACGATCTTGCGCGCAATGGCCGGAGTATCCGCAAGGTATCTGTCCGAGATCTTCCATATGTCGTTTCTCAGGGACTTGATGGTGCCACGACAGTCGCCTCGACGATGCGGATCGCCGCCATGGCTGGAATCCGGACCTTCGCCACCGGGGGAATTGGCGGAGTGCATCGCGGGGCGGAGCGCAGTTTTGACATTTCGGCGGACATGACCGAATTCGCCGAGAGTTCGGTGGCGGTGGTCACTGCAGGTGCCAAGGCAATTCTCGATCTGGGATTGACCCTTGAGACACTCGAAACACTTGGCGTTCCGGTCGTTGGCTTCGGTACTGAAGAGTTTCCAGCCTTCTACTCGCGCAGCAGTGGTCATGCTGTTCCGATGCGTTGTGACTCGGCAGGTGAAGTGGCGCGGCTCATGAGAGCAAAGTGGGACATGGGATTGCGCGGTGGCATTGTCGTGGCGAATCCGATACCTCTGTCGGCTGAGATACCCGCGGTGGAGATTGAGCCGGTCGTTGAGGCTGCGGTCGCAAGGGCGTACAGCGCTGGCATTCACGGCAAGGAACTGACGCCATTTCTGTTGTCCGAGATTGCCACCGTGACGGCGGGACGCTCGCTGGCCGCCAACATAGCGTTGGTCAAACACAACGCAGCCGTCGCAGCTGACATCGCAGTGGCTTATGCCGGAGCATCCCGATGAGTGTTCAACGTCGTGGCCGACGCTCGGATGCTGCCCATTCACCGATACCCCAGCTGCAGTGGTCGCAGCCGCAGCTCACGCTCGATCCGTCGCGTATCGTGTCCGATGACCAGATCGAGCAGATTCACCGCCAGTCCCTGCGTGTGCTGGAGGAGATCGGAATGGATGTCGTCTATCCCGAGGCGCGGGAGATATTTCGCCGCGCTGGCGCCAGTGTCGAAGGGGATCGTGTAAGAATCGGTCGCGATATTGTCGAAGAGGCCTTGAGGACGCCGCCGGCAGAGTTCACTTTCCACGCGCGCAACCCACAGCATGATATCCGTATCGGCGGACGGTGGATTGCCTTTGCGCCGGTCGGTGGTCCTCCCAACTGTTCGGACCTGGATCGCGGCCGGCGGCCGGGAACTCTTGAGGACAACGGCAACTTTGTGAAACTGTCGCAGTTCTTCAATTGCGTCCATACGGCAGGCGGCGGGTCTGTCGATGCGCTCGATGTGCATGCATCGATCCGCCATCTTCACATCATGCGAAACAAGGTTCGATTTTCGGACAAGGTGCCCTTTGTTGTCTCGACAGGGCGACATCGGCTGTTTGATAGTCTCGAGATCGCCCGCATGGCCCGTGGCATCACGTGGGACCAGATGTTGCAGGAGCCTTCAGCCTATACGGTCATCAATACCAATTCACCACTCAAGCTCGATGGCCCAATGGCGATGGGGATCATCGAGATGGCCAGGCTGAACCAGATCTGTGTCGTCACGCCCTTCACCCTTGCGGGCGCAATGGCGCCGGTGACCCTTGCAGGCGCACTGGTAGAGCAGAATGCGGAGGCGCTCGCCGGACTATCCCTCTCCCAGCTTGCAAATCCGGGTGCTCCCTTCGTCTATGGCGGATTTACCTCGAATGTCGACATGAAGTCAGGCGCGCCGGCCTTCGGAACGCCGGAGTACATGAAGGCCTGCATCATCGGCGGGCAGTTGGCACGGCGCTACCGCTTGCCATATCGCACTTCGAGTACCAACGCGGCCAACAGCGTCGACGCCCAGGCGGCCTATGAGACTGTCTTTTCGCTCTGGGGGGCGATCATGGGCGGTGGCAACGTCATCCAGCACGCTGCCGGTTGGCTTGAAGGTGGGCTCGTCGCCTCTTACGAGAAGTTCGCGCTCGATGTGGACCTCCTGCAAATGGTGATCGAGTACCTGCGGCCGTTGGATGTAAACGAGGACACCATGGGCTTCGCTGCTATGCTGGAAGTGGGGCCGGGTGGACACTTTTTCGGCGCCCAGCACACGCTCGCGCGCTATTCGACTGCCTTCTACCAGCCGATCATCTCCGACTGGCGCAACTTCCCGCAATGGCAGGCATCGGGATCACCCACAGCAGAACGCAAGTCCAATGTCATATGGAAGCAGGCGCTGGCTGAGTATGTCGAGCCGCCGCTGGCGCCTGAGATCGCCGAGGAGATCGACTCGTTCATTGCGCGCCGATCCGAAGAGGGCGGCGAGCCAACAGACTTCTAGTCGCGGGAATAGATCAGTCTGAGACGGGGTGGGGCAGGTGTCTCTCCATCAAGGGACATCTCGTAAGCCAAGCGCAACGCCTGCTTCTGTTGCTCCCGGGGCAGGCCGGCAAGCAGACCGGCGAGCGCGGTTTCCATGGTCTTGGCAAAGTCTGCGAAGCCGTCTCGGGCGGCCTGATTGGCCACTAGGCTACCCATGCAATAGGTGCTGACGGGGTTTGAACCAGTTCCCACAAGTTGCTCAAGTTCCGCCTTGGTCAATTGCTCCTCCATCGCCGGGGTTCGCAGTCAACTCGTGCCTGCCCGAATGACGGCGAGTGTCACCGGAGGCCCAAGCAAGTGCAATATGGGAGAAATGCCATATCGGGTGACCTAGGGTTATCGGCTACTTGCCGGAACTGGTCGGTTGATGTCCCATTCGCTCCCTAAGCCCAGGACTTGACCTAGCGCCGCACCATTGCTGAATGGGCACATGACAGAGGTCTACTTCTATCATCTCGAGAGAAGCTCCCTCGAAACCGTGCTTCCTCGCCTGCTACAGGCCAGCTTGAACCGGGGCTGGCGGGTCGTCGTGCAGGCGGGTTCGGACCAGCGTGTGGAGGCCTTGGCAGGCGCGCTCTGGACATTTGACGAGGAGGTCTTCCTGCCGCATGGCACAAAGGCTGATGGGTTCGCCGAACTGCAGCCGGTCTGGATCACGGATACGGCAGAAACCCCCAATGGAGCATGCGTGCGATTTTATGTTGACGGAGCGGAAGTGGGCACGGTTGAAGGACTCCAGCGGGCCGTGGTGCTTTTCGATGGTGCCGATCCTGAGGCCATCGAACGCGCTCGCCAGGATTGGAAGCGATTCAAGGCTGAAGGTCACACCATCAGCTATTGGCAACAGGACGAACAGGGGCGCTGGCAGAACCGCGCAGCCGGTCAGTAGGGGACCGACCCAATTCCCTGTGGGTCTTAAGGTCGGGGAAAGGCAGGCTGGCAACTGGTCCGGACTGCAAATGGACTAGCCGTGAGCTTGCAGCCAGTCCGTCTCGAGCTGATCAAGGTCAATCGCCAGCTTGCTTCGAAGCTTCATGAAGTCCGCCGCCTTCTGCGGTTCCTCAGCATAAAGTGTATGGTCTGCCAAGGCTCGATCGAGAACGGTCAATTTGTCCTTCAGCACCGAAATCCTGGACTCGATCTGTTGCAGTCTCTTCTGGACAGCTGCCGGCCTAAGCTTCGGATCCTTTGGAGTGTCGGATCTTGCTGGAGACGCCGGACGTTCGCTCTTCCTCGCCCCCCGCGTCTTGCCGAGCACGAGGTCGGTGTAGTCGTCCATGTCGCCGTCGAAGGGCTTCACAGTGCCTTCGTTCACCAGCCACAGGCGGTCGGCACAGGTTTCGATGATGTGCCGGTCGTGGCTGATCAGGACGACGGCTCCCTCGTAGTCGTTGATCGCCAGGACAAGAGCTTCGCGGCTGTCGACGTCAAGGTGATTGGTTGGTTCATCCAGCACGAGAATGTGAGGGGCATGGAAGGAAGCAAGAGCGAACAGAAGCCGCGCCTTCTCTCCGCCCGACAGCGTGTCGCAACGCGAGTCGGCAAGCTGCGCACCGAATCCATATGCACCGAGCCGGGCGCGACGCTGGCTTTCGCTAGCATTGGGCATCAGTTCGGCAAAGTAACTGTAAGGCGTCCGTTCAGCGGAGAGTTCGTCTAGCTGATGCTGGGCGAAGTACCCAACCGTCAATCGATTCGGCAGTGTCATTTCTCCGCCCATCGGGGGCAGCTTGCCGCAGAGCAGTTTGGCGAAGGTCGACTTGCCGTTGCCATTCGAACCAAGTAGCGCGATGCGATCGTCAGGATCCATCCGCAAGGTGATGTTCTTCAGCACGGGCTGGCCTGCGGCGTAGCCGACACTGACTTTTTCCCATCGTGCCAGCGGTGGTGCGATCGCCTTCTCGGGGTTCGGAAAGAAGAAGGGAGCAACGCGATCGGTGACGAGTTCGGCGATGGGTTCGAGCTTGGACAGGGCCTTAAGGCGGCTTTGGGCCTGACGCGCCTTCGAGGCCTTGTAGCGAAAGCGTTCGACGAAGGCCATCATGTGCTTGCGCTGGTCTTCTTGCTTGCGCTGTTGCTTGATGGTCAGAGCCTGCTTCTCGCGGCGCTGCCGCTCAAAGCTGTCGTAGTTGCCCTGATAGAAGACAAGTTTGCCGCGATCGAGATGAAGGATCGAGTTCACGGCTTGGTTCAGCAGGTCCCGGTCGTGGCTGATCATCAGGATGGTATGCGGATAGTCGCGAATGAAACTCTGCAGCCAGATCGTACCTTCGAGGTCGAGGTAGTTGGTCGGTTCGTCCAGCAGCAAGACGTCAGGACGGCCAAAGAGTGCTGCAGCCAAGGCAACGCGCATGCGCCAGCCCCCTGAGAGGGCGGCACAAGGACCCTCCTGTCGCTCTTCGCTGAAACCCAGGCCGCTGAGAATGGTAGCGGCCCGGGACTCGGCGGAGTGGGCATCCATGTCGGCCAGCCGGATCTGGATTTCCGCGATGCGGGCCGGATCGGTCACGGCTTCGGATTCCGCCGTCAGCGCCGTCAGTTCGGCGTCACCGGCCATGACGGTCTCGATCAGGCTCTCGGGTCCGCCAGGGGCCTCCTGCGCCACTGTTCCAATTCTGGTGTTGCGGGGCAAGCTTACGCCACCGGATTCCGACTGCAATTCTCCAAGTATGAGCCTGAAGAGCGTGGATTTTCCTGCGCCGTTGCGTCCGACCAGCCCCACCTTGTGTCCGGCTGGAATTGCAACTGACGCGTCCTCGAGGAGCAGCCGGCCACCGATCCGGTAAGTCAATCCATTGATGTGCAGCATGAGGGCCTTCTAACCGGGACCTCTGCCAATGTCACCCGCGGCAATCTCGATGCCGGTCGGGCCGCGGGCGAAGGCGATTGACAGGACTATTGTTGCGCTGCACAACTTGTCGCCTTGAGGGGCGCACATCAGGCAGACGCGATGACCATGCTTGCAAAGAGGACGGGATCCGGTCCGGGCGACACGGCCTATCTGGACGAGATTACCATGTTGCTGCGCGATCAGCTGCGTCAGGTGATCAAGGTGCGCGAGCCGCGCGTTCTGGCCATTATCGACGACCCGGCGGAGGCCAGTAGCATCCCTGTGGACCTGATCGAAAACGCACTGCAGGTCATCGGAATCTGGTTGCAGCTCCTGAACATTGCCGAAGAAAACGCCGCCATGCGGACGAGGCGCCAGCTCGAATCCCGCAGCGGCCCAGATCAGGTCGCCGGTTCGTTCTCCCATGCCTTTGCGACGGTTGCCGCCGCGGGCGTTACGCCCGAACGCGTTCAGCACACGCTGAACACGGTCGATGTGCAACCGACCATCACAGCGCATCCAACCGAGGCGAAGCGCGTAACAGTGCTGGAGATTCACAGACGTATCTATCTCAAGCTCTATGAACTTGAGAGCCCGCGCTGGACGCAGCGCGAGCGTCAGGCCCTGCTCAAGGCATTGCGCAATGAAATTGACCTCTTGTGGCTCACCGGCGAGATCCGGCTGGAGAAACCGACCGTCGAACAGGAGATCCACTGGGGCCTGCACTTCTTCCGTGAAACACTCTTCGACCGTACCGGCACGCTGTGCGACATGCTCGAAGCATCGCTTCAGCGGCACTATCCCGAAATGGGTGCACAGGTCCGTCCACCACTGAAGTATAGTTCCTGGATCGGCGGCGATCGCGACGGCAATCCATTCGTGACCGTCGATGTGACCCGCTATGCTCTGTCCCAGAACCGGGATGCGATTGTCGAGCGGCTCGATAAGCGTCTGCAGGAACTCGTGCAACTGGTATCCGTGAGCGCACTTGAGATCTATGTGCCGCAGGATTTCCTCGAGCGGCTCGCCAGGCAGGTGGACTTGTCTGGTCACGGCGAGACAATCCGAAACCGGAACACCAATGAGCCCTTTCGCCAGTTCTATGCGGCGCTTCGACTGCGCCTTGCAGCGACCTTCGGCGGAAATCCTGTGGGAACCGGTTTCAGGGACACAAACGAGTTGATGGAGGAGCTTCTGGCTTCCGAAGTCGCCCTCGCGCAAATGCAGTCCGTGTCGATCGCTGCAACCCTCGTGCGGCCGCTGCGCTGGGAGGTCGAAACGTTCGGATTTCGCACGGTAAGCCTCGACATTCGACAGAACACCACGGTCATCAACCGCGTCCTGCAGGAAATCTGGCGCAAGTTGAACCCGATCGAATCGAAGGCCCCGCCCGAGCCCGGATCGGAAGCCTGGTCTGAATGGATCAAGGCTGAACTTGACAAGCCGCTGGGATTCCTTCCGCAGTTTCGTGGAGTATCTGATGAGACCCGCGAGGTTCTTGATCTCCTCTATCTGATCCGCGACACGCTCGAAGGACCCGACCCGCAGGCGATCGGGACATTCATTCTGTCGATGACCCAACATGCGAGTGACGTTCTTGGGCTCTATCTGTTGGCGAAGTACACTGGTCTGTTTGCCGACGAGACCGCGCGTGAAGCTTGCCGCATTCGGGTGGTGCCGCTCTTCGAGACGATCGATGACCTTCGGGCCGGACCCGCGATTATGACGGAGCTGCTGAAGGTTCCGGTCGTCAAGGGGTCGATTGCATCCAATGGCGGACGCCAGGAAGTCATGCTCGGCTACTCGGACTCGAACAAGGATGGAGGTTTCTTTTGCGCCAGCTTCGAACTCTTCGAAGCGCAGCGGCGGCTGATCCGCGTTGGCCGAGATGCCGGCGTAGAAGTCAGTTTCTTCCATGGACGTGGGGGCTCGGTCAGCCGCGGCGGCGCGCCCGCCGGCCGAGCCATCGCCGCCCAGCCCGCCGGCACCATAAATGGGCGCATGCGGGTCACCGAACAAGGTGAGGTGGTCTCGTCAAAGTTCGCCAACCGGGGAACGGCTCAGCACAATCTCGAGGTTCTTGCCGCCAGCGTCTTTGTTCACACGTTGAAGTCCATTGACGAAGCGGAGCTTAAGGTTGTTGCCGAACATCAAGAGGCTGTCGAGTGGATTGCCGGTGCTTCCTTCCGCCATTACCGGAAGCTCGCCGAAGACCCCGCTCTGCTGGCTTACTTCCACCAGGCGTCGCCCGTGGAGGAACTGGCCAATCTCAAACTCGGTTCCCGTCCGGCGCGGCGTTTCGGTGCGAAGGGCATTGGCGATCTGCGAGCCATTCCGTGGGTCTTTGCCTGGAGTCAGAACCGGCATCTGCTGACCGGCTGGTACGGCCTAGGATACGCCTTTGACGATTTTCTTATTCCGAGAGGCGGCGAAGGACTTAAGCTCCTGCGTGAGATGTACAACCGGTCGCGTGGTTTTCGTCTCGCCGTCGATGAAGTCGAGAAATCACTTTACCTTGCCGACATGTCGGTTGCCGAGCAGTATGCAGAGCTTGTCGAGGACAGAACGGCCGCTGAACGGATTTTCGCCCTGATAAAGCATGAACACCAGAGAACGAGCCGCGCAATTCTTGAACTGACGGGCGAAACCAAGCTCTGCGAGCGTTTCGAGGGTCTGCAGCGCCGGTTTGAACGCGTGCGCCCGATGGTCGATCAGGCCAACCGCTGGCAGGTCGAGCTGCTACGCGATACCCGCCGCAATGGTGGCGGCGAGAAGCTGATGATGCCCTTGCTGATGACCATGAACTGCGTCGCAGCGGGCCTGGGATGGACAGGGTAGGGGGAGAATGGGGACCCATGCGGCAGCGTAGGGAGGGGCTTGCCCAACTGCTCCGGTTTCGGTGTATGTTTCGGCGATGGTTACAAGAACAGGGAGTTGTACAACCATGAAGATCACGAAGAGAATTCTGCTTGTGGCCGCTGCGGCCATTGCCCTTGCCGGACCTGCTGCCGCAGCCGACATGATCGGCAACTGTGAAATGTCGGGCGCCAAGGGGTCGATCCCGCTCGAAAAGCCCGCGAAGGCTGGCCAGTTGACTGTTGAAGTGTCTCTGCCTGCGCCGATCTGGTGGAATGGCGATACGCCCGAAGCCATCAAGGACGGCATGGAATACTGCATGGCCGCCGAAATTGCCTGGCGCGCCGGATTTGACAAGCTGGAAGTCGTCAACGTCGGATGGGACGCCCTGATCGCCGGGCAGACCGCCGACTTCGATCTGGCCATGTCGCAGATCTCGATCACCGAAGAGCGCAAGAAGGTGCACGATTTCTCGGTCCCATACTTCAACTCCGATATCGGTGTGTTGGCGCGGACGGACGCGCCGGTTGACGAAAAGACGATCAAGTCGGCCAAGGTTGGCGTCCAGCAAGCCACCACGGGCGCGGCATTCGCACAGGGTACTCTCGGCCTGACCGACGTTCAGGTTTACCCGGATCAGGGCGACATGTTCACTGCCCTCCGTGCCGGCCAGATCGATGCAGCGATGACGGATACGTCGATCGTGCTTGCTGAGGAAGTGGCCAATCCGGGCAAGGTGGCTGTGATCGGTCAGTACAAGACCGGCGAGACTTATGGTGCGATCTACCCGAAAGGCAATCCGAACAACGCGACGCTCGACAAGATCATCCATTCGATGATCGATGACGACACCGTTGCCAAGCTTGGTGCCAAGTACCTGGCCGCGGCCTGGGGCAAGGACCCGGCGACGGTTCCCTACTTCAATCCGTAACGAACAAGGCCCTTTCCGCGAGCGGCGGAAAGGGCCACCGTTTCTGTGACATCCACTCAAGCGCCATCAATACCACCGCGCGCAGACGGGCTGGCCATCGCCGCCATTCTGTTCGCGCTGTTCTGTGTGCTTGCGGCGTTCGGCGCGACAGGTCTGATCCGCGGCGCGCTGGAGCATCTCGGTGCTTACTCCGGCGCCTGGCAGATCCTGTTCTGGACCGTCATCGCCGCTGTGGCGCTGCTGTTCTGGCCAGCGCTTCGCGCACTGAAGCTGGCGCGCAGTGCCAATGCCGCCGTCGCCGGCGGCGATATCGTGACAGCGCGAATCGATGGGGCGGCCTCGCGCGAGTTGGGCTGGATCACCTTCGGCTGGGGCGCATTCGCGCTCATTGCCCTGGGTTTCTTCAGCTTCATTGTGATGAACGATGCTGCTGTTGGAAAGACGTTCTTCTATCTGCCCCTGATGCAGGAAAAATGGTGGCAGGTCACCAAGCAGTTCTTCATCAACAACATCTTCATCTTCGTGGTTGCCGAGATCCTTGTTCTCGTCTGGGGGCTGATCGTCGCGCTGGCCCGGCTGATGCCGGGGCCTGCGGGGCAACCGATCCGCGCACTGGCCATCCTTTACTGCGACATCTTCCGCGGGCTTCCGGCCATCGTGACGCTCTACCTGATCGGCTTCGGCATTCCGACATCCGGCCTGCCCGAACTGATTGTTCCGCACATCGTCGGCCTCTTCGTTGATCTGGAGTCCATGTCGGTGGCGGAGGCGCGGGCGGCGACGCGCATTCCGGTGACCTGGTGGTGCATCCTGGCTCTCACCCTCACCTATGGCGCCTATGTGGCGGAGGTCTATCGCGCCGGCATCGAAAGCATTCATTGGAGCCAGATTTCAGCCGCGCGCTCGCTGGGGCTCTCCTACATGCAGACCATGCGCTATGTCGTGGTGCCGCAGGCCGTGCGGCGCATCATGGCGCCGCTGCTGAACGACTTCATCGGTTTGCAAAAG
This sequence comes from Alphaproteobacteria bacterium, assembly GCA_026400595.1. GTDB lineage: Bacteria > Pseudomonadota > Alphaproteobacteria > Rhizobiales > Aestuariivirgaceae > Aestuariivirga. The sequence goes on from JAPLOT010000503.1 coordinate 10,597, forward strand.
GATACGGCCCTGGTGCAGGTCGTCGGCGTGATCGACGCCTTCAACCAGTCGCGCATCATCGCGGCCAATGCCTTCAACCTCTCGGCGGTGACGATCGTTGCAATCCTCTTCGTGCTGATCACCATTCCGCAGGCCCGCTTCGTGGACCGCCTGATCGAGCGCGACAATGCGCGCATGCGGGCAGGTGGCTGAGATGGCCTTTCTCGAGATCCGCAATGTCGAGAAGGAGTTCGGCCCCATCAAGGTGCTGCGCGGCGTGAACATGGAGGTGAACGAACACCAGGTGGTCTGCCTGATCGGACCCTCGGGATGCGGAAAGTCCACGCTCCTTCGCTGCATCAACGGGCTGGAAAAGATCCAGGGTGGCGAAATCCGCCTCATGGATGACCGCGTCTCCGGGCCCGGCGTGGATCTCAACCGGTTGCGCCAGAACGTAGGAATTGTTTTCCAGAGTTTCAACCTCTTTCCGCACATGAGCGTGATCGAGAACGTGACGCTGGCGCCGATCAAGGTGCTGGGTCTGAACCGACGCGAAGCCGAGGACCGCGCCATGGTGCTGCTGAAGCGCATCGGGCTGGAGGCCAAGGCGGTGGAGTATCCTGACCGCCTCTCGGGCGGCCAGCAGCAGCGCGTGGCCATCGTCCGGGCGCTGGCGATGGAGCCCAAGGTGATGCTGCTCGACGAGATCACCTCGGCACTGGACCCCGAGCTCGTCTCCGAGGTCCTCAACATCGTGCGCGACCTCGCCCGGCAGGGCATGACCATGTTGCTGGCCACCCACGAGATGGGCTTCGCCAAGGAAGTGGCCTCGAAGGTGTGCTTTCTCTACGAGGGCGTGGTCCACGAGGAGGGGCCGCCGGACCAGATCTTCGGCGACCCGAAGGAGGAGCGGACCCGCAACTTCCTGAAACGGATCATCGAGGCCGGCCGGCTCTAGCCGTTCACCATTCGTCAGGGGCCTTTGCACTAGGGTCAATCCATGACCCCGAAGTTGCGCATCGCCGTGCTGACCGTGCCGTCGCCCCAGTCCTGGATCGCCATCAACGCGGTCGTGGAGCGCTTCGGACCCGTGGCGGTGCTGGCCGAGTCGCGGATGCGCAAGGGCGAGCTGATCGCCAAGCGGGTGAAGCGCCAGGGCGTGGTGACGGTGGCCGGGCAGATCGGCTACGTCATGCTGCAGAAGCTGATCGACCGGCGGCAGCGCGGGCGGGTGGACGAGATCGTCCGCGAGATGCAGCTCAACACCGAACCCAATCCGGCCTGCGAGATCTACGAGGTCGGATCGGTGAACTCCATGGCCTGCCGGGCGGCGCTGGCCAAGATCCGGCCCGAGGCGGTGCTGGTCATCGGCACGCGCATCATCGGGCGCGAGACGCTGGCGGCGATCGGCGTTCCGGTGATCAATTCCCATGCCGGGTGGAACCCCAAGTATCGCGGCCAGGCCGGCGGATACTGGGCGCTGGCCAAGGGCGATCCCGACCATGCGGGGGTGACGGTCCATCTCGTCGACGAGGGGGTGGATACCGGCGACATTCTCTATCAGGAAAAATTCACGGCGACCGCGAAGGACAGCTTCTCGACCTATTACTACATCCAGGCCGGAGTCTCGCGGCCGCTGGTCGTCAAGGCGCTGGAAGATGCGCTGTCGGGCTCGCTCAAGCCCTACCGGAACAATCTCCCGTCCCAGCAGTTCTACCATCCGACGCTGTGGGGCTATCTCTGGACGGCGCTCAGCAAGGGCGTCTGGTAGCCCGGAGCCTGTCAGCGAGCATTCAGGCTTGTGGCAGGATCTGCCGCGATCGCCCCACAGTTTGGCCATTGCTGTGGTGCACAAGGCAGACGGGGCAATTGGATGGAGCGGACCACAATGAATTTCCTTCGCGTGACGACGGGCGTGCTGGCGCTGAGCCTGATGGCGGGCGCAGCCATGGCCCAGCAGGACCCGGTCGCGGAACCGGCGCCGGGCGAACCGGCCGTCGAGGCAGCACCCGACAACAAGCAGGCCAGTGCCATCCGCAAGTTCCTGATGCTGCAGGTGCCGGTCGCGAGCATGCCCGACGCCCGGCTGCAGCAGCGCCTGGAGCGCGCCCGCACCTATCTGGGCAGCGAGGGGCTTGCCCCCGACCAGAAGCAGGGCCTGGAGAACGAGGTGGCCGAGATCGAGGCCGAACTGGCCCGCCGCGCCGAAGCCAAGGCCCAGCC
>JAPLOT010000043.1 GCA_026400595.1 Alphaproteobacteria bacterium
TCTTCTGCTGGCGCCGCCGCTGCTCTGGCTCGGAATCGTATATCTCGGGTATTTGCTGGCCCTGTTGCTGAACAGCTTCTACTCGATCGACGAGTTCTCCGGCTTCATCGTCTACGAGTTCACGCTGTCGACCTATGCCGAGCTGTTCCGGCTGTCCAACCTGGACGTCATCCTCCGGTCGCTGGTCATGGCCATCGCCGTCACCATCGCCTGCGCCATCATGGCCTTCCCGATTTCCTACTATGCCGCGCGCTATGCCCGCGGGAAATGGAAGGCCGCCTTTTATCTCCTCATCATGCTGCCTTTGTGGTCCAGCTACCTGGTCAAGGTCTATGCCTGGAAGCTGATCCTCGCCAAGGAGGGCATCATCAGCTGGCTGGCAGAACAGACCCACCTCACCTGGCTGCTCGACGGCATCCTGGCGATTCCGGTCATCGGCGGTCCATCCCTGTCGATCAGCTATCTCGGCACATTCCTCGTCTTCTGCTACGTCTGGCTGCCCTACATGATCCTGCCAACCCAGGCGGCACTCGAACGCGTTCCGGGCAACCTGATCGAGGCATCCGCCGATCTCGGTGCCGAACCGCGCCAGACCTTCCGGACGGTGATCTTCCCCCTGGCGCTTCCTGGAATCATCGCGGGCTCGATCTTCACCTTCTCGCTGACGCTCGGCGACTACATCATCCCGCAGATCGTCGGGACCTCCACCTACTTCCTGGGCCAGGCCGTCTACACCCTGCAGGGAACAGCCGGAAACATCCCCCTGGCCGCGGCCTTCACCTCAAGTGGTTCGCCGTGGTCTGGGAGCGCCAGGACATCTGGGACGCCATCTGGCTCTCGGTGAAGGTGGCGGGCATCGCCACGGCGATCGCGCTCGTTCTCGGCACCTGTGCCGCAGCCGCCGTCTCGCGCGCCCGCTTCTTCGGGCGAGACTATATCTCGCTGCTCTTCATCCTGCCGATTGCCTTGCCCGGCATCATCACCGGCATCTCCCTGCGCTCCGCCTTCAGCATGATGGACATCCCCTTCTCGACCTGGACCATCGTGCTGGGCCATGCCACCTTCTGCATCGTCGTCGTGTACAACAACGCTCTGGCGCGCTTCCGTCGCACCTCGGGCAGCATGATCGAGGCCTCCATGGACCTCGGTGCCGACGGCTTCCAGACGTTCCGCTACGTGGTGTTGCCCCAGATCGGTTCGGCCTTGCTGGCAGGCGGCATGCTGGCCTTTGCGCTCTCCTTCGACGAGGTGATCGTCACGACCTTCACGGCGGGACAGCAGGCGACACTGCCGATCTGGATGCTGAACGAATTGATCCGCCCGCGTCAGCGGCCGGTCACCAATGTGGTGGCCATCTTCGTGATCGCCGTGACCTTCGTTCCCATTCTCGCCGCTTACTATTTGACTCGCGACGGCGAACACACCGGCGGCGCCGGAAAGTAAGCCTCAGCCGTCCTTCGGCTTGGACTCGCCGGGCTCCGGCAGATGCATTTCCAGCGGCTGCTCCATCTCGGTGCCGTCCAGAGGGTCTTCGTCAGCCGTGAGTTCGTCACTGCCGCGCGGGATCGGCATGTCGAAGCCCGGCGGCAGATTGGCGTCAAGCAGCCCAGCGCCCTTCAGTTCCTGCAGTCCCGGAAGGTCGCTCACCTCGTTGAGCCCGAAGTGACTGAGGAAAGCCTCGGTTGTGCCATAGGTCACCGGACGGCCGGGCGTTTTGCGGCGGCCGCGCATCTTCGCCCAGCCGATCTCCAAGAGCATGTCCAGGGTACCTTTCGAGATCGCGACGCCGCGAATATCCTCAATCTCGGCGCGCGTCACCGGCTGGTGATAAGCAATGATGGCGAGGGTCTCCATCGCGGCCTTGGAGAGCTTGCGCTGCTCCACCGACTCCCGCCTCAGCAGGAAGCTGAGGTCTTCCGCCGTGCGGAACGACCACTTGCTGGCCACTTCAACGAGATTGACCCCGCGATTGGCGTAATTGGCCTTGAGATCGGCCAGCAGTCCGTTGAGGTCAGTGCCCTCGGGCAGGAAGCTCGCCAGCTTCGCCTGCTCCACGGGCTGAGCCGCCGCAAAGAGCAGTGCTTCGACGATCCGCAGATGCTGATTGCGGTCGGCGCGCGGATGAAGTGTCACCACTGCGACATCGCCCGCTTCGGCCGTTTGATCCATCTCGTCCATCTCGGGCTCCTGCTGCAGGAATTCCCCCAGGCTGGCATTGGTCGGCTGCATACTGATTGCTCCAAGACGGAAAGGTCAAGCCGCCGGCGCATGCCGGCGCATGAAGATCGGACGGAAGGGCCCGTCCTGTCGAAGATCGAGAACGCCCTCGCGGGCCAGTTCCAGCGAAGCGGTGAAGCTCGAGGCCACCACCGAGCGACGCATGCCCGGATCGGCGAGATAGTCCGTCAGCCAGCTGTCGAACGGCGCCCAGTCATCCATGGCGCCAACCAGGCGTTCCAGTGCGCCGCGGGCTTCCTTGATCGACCAGGTCGGCAGCTTTCGCACCGTATAGGTCTGGCGTGTCATTTTCCTCTGCCGGCGTTCGGCATAGGCCTTGAGCAGGTCGATCAGGTTGTCGCTGTACTCGCGCCGGGTTTCGAGCACCAGCGGCTCGGGTGCCCCCCGACCGAAGACATCGCGGCCCAGCAGGTTACGCGCCATGAGCCGGGTGCCCGCATCGCGCATGGCCTGCAGGCGCTGCAGCCGGAAGGCCAGCCGCGCCGCCAGATCTTCCGGCTCCGCCTCGCTGCTGCCCGCGGGCGCAGGTATGAGCATGCGCGACTTGAGATATGCAAGCCAGGCCGCCATGACCAGATAGTCGGCTGCGAGATCAAGTTGCAGCTTCCGCGCATTCTCGATGAAGACCAGATACTGCTCGGCAAGCGCCAGGATGGAGATCTGCTTGAGGTCGATCTTGTGATGCCGCGCCAGCTCCAGCAAGAGATCGAGTGGGCCTTCGAATCCGCCGACATCGACGATGAGCGCTGCCTCCTGATCCGCTTCCGCCACGGGCTGACTGCGGAGCGGCGCATCGCCGTCCGGCCAGTCTTGCAGATTGGATTCAGTGTCACTCAAGCCATTCACTCCCCGCCGCCTCTCTGATTACCAAGGCTGGCCTGATGAATCGACGCGCTCACCCCAACTTATCCCCAGAATCACCCTGTGACGAGAACCTCAAGATCCTTGAACGCCGCCTTGCGGTCAAAACGCTGGGGTTTTCGGGCCATCTTCAGCGCAAGCCGGGCCCGCCGCAACGATTTTCCCTTCAGCGGGCCTGCCGCCGCTGCAACCTCTGCCATTTCGGCCATGTCGCCGTTGCAGTGGAGAACGACGTCGCAGCCGGCCTTCAGGGCTCGCAGCGTGCGCTCCTCGTAGCTTCCCGACAGTGCCTTCATCGAAAGGTCATCGGTCATCAGAAGGCCATTGAAGCCGATCTGCTTGCGGATGATCTGGCCGATTACCTTGGCCGAGAGCGTGGCAGGCGCTTCCTTGTCGAGCGCCGTGTAAACGACATGCGCCGTCATGGCCATCGGCGCGTCGGCAAAGGCCGCGAAGGGCGGGAAATCATGCGCCGCAAGTTCCTTGCGGCTCGCTTCGACCACCGGAAGCGTCAGATGGCTGTCGGCCCTGGCGCGGCCATGACCGGGAATGTGCTTGATGACCGGCAGCACGCCGCCATCGAGGAACCCCGCAACATGTGCGCGCGCAAGGGCCATGATCTGGTCGCGGCCTGAGCTGTAAGCACGGCTGCCGATTACCTCATGCGCATCAGGCTGCGGCACGTCGAGCACCGGAACGCAGTTCACGTTTATGCCGAGGTCCTTGAGGTCTTCCGCCATGAGACGGCCGATGTTTCGGGCTGCGCGCAACGCTGTCAGTGCATCTTTCTCGAAGAGCGTTCCGAAGGAGCGGGCGGGCGGATAGGCCCGCCAGAAATTCGACGGAGGCCCGAGCCGCTGGACTCGGCCGCCCTCCTGATCGATCAGCACGGGCGCATCCTTGCGGCCAACGGCGGCCCGAAATGACGTGGTGAGGGCCTTGATCTGATCCGGGGTCTCGCAGTTGCGCTTGAAGAGGATCAGTCCCCAGGGCCGGGTTCGGGAAAAGAATGATGCCTCCGCTTCGCTGAGGCTCAAGCCGGCACAGCCGGAGATGAATGCGCCGATGTCGGCCATGGCAAATTGTGCTGTCGGTTATTGCGCGCGGACCAGGCAGTCGCGTTCGCCGGCTGCAAAGAGCGAACTGCAGACCTGAGTGGCCTCTGCGCGGCTGGAGACCGGGCCAACGCGGACTCCGTAGCGTGTGCTTCCGGCAACCGTCGCCGGGACGACGCTTGACCCGAGCCCGGCGACGATGTCGCCATGCTGCGACTGCAGGCGCTGGCTTTCCTTGCGGGCTTCGGCCTGGGTGCGGAACGTTCCGAGTTGAACAAAGAACCCCGAACCGCCGGAAGGCGCAGTAGCCTTGGTCGTCTGGCCCGGCTGTTCGAGGGCGGCGACCTGCTCGCCAGCTGTCGCCGGAGCCGCGTTGTTGGAGTTCCCCGCAAACAGATCAAGCAGGGTCTTCTTTTTCTTCACGGGCTGCTCGACCGCTGCGGCGGGAGCTTCCGGTGGTGCGGATGAGGTGGTGCTGCCGGGGTCCGGCAATGCTTCGAGCGGTTCGGTCGAGGGCGGCACGAGCACCACGGGCTCGGCGCCGAGATTCTCAAGCTGCTGGGTAGCCTTCTTGGTGGTCGTCGCGGCGGCCGTCTTGGTTTCGGCCTTGGGTTTCGGCGGCGGTTCTTCGGCCACCTCGGGTTCGGTCATGATCGTCTGCGCAGGCTCTTCGATCACGGGCGGCGCTGCCTGCTGTGTGGACGCCGCTGCCGGAGTCGTCGAACCGGTTGTGGTGCCGGGCACCGGCAGGTTCAGGGGATCGCCGGACGCGGCAGCCGCCAGCTTCTCGGCACCCGTCTGGCTGAGGCTGCCCTGCTGATCGCTTTCAGGCGGCGGCAACGGCAGGGGAGCAGGCTCCTCCAAGGCATCAGGTACTGCGCCCGCGGGCGCCGGTATGGCGCTCGTGCCGCCTTCATCGGTCGCGGCGGTCGCCGGCTCCGGCTGCACGGGCACCTCCTCGGTCGGCACCATCTGCTCGCCCGTCATTTCCTGCTCGCCAACGATGCGGTCGTAGATCTGCTTCTTCTTCAGCGCCGGGCTTTCACCCGTGGCATCTGTCGCCGCCTCGGGAGCAGTCTTGGCGGCCTCTTCAGGCGCTGCAATCACGGGAACTTCGCCCTGCGAGGCGGTCGAGCCGGTCTTGATATTCGTGTTGTAGTACCAGACGACACCGGCCGTCGCCACAGCCGCAGCCAGCAACGCACTCAGCAGGAGCCAGGGCCCCTTGGAACGCCGGCGACCATCCTCTAACCCCTCTTCACCCTGCTCATAGGCGCTATGATAATCCCGGGCACTTGCCCGGCGGCGCGGCTGTTCATCCTCGAAGACATCTTCCTGATCTTCTTCATAGGTTGTTCTGCCCCGACCACGCGATGCCACGGGACGGCCCAGACGCGGCGTGTCATCGGCAAAAGGCTCCGGCTCGAAGGCAGGTTCCGGGCCACGGGCATAGGGATCATGTGCAGGTGTCCGGCGGGCGGGCGGTGGCGGTCGGCCCGTCGCACTGCCGAGGCCCGGTTCACTGCCATAGTTGCCGCGATAGGTGGGCTGGTAGCGCGAGGACGCTCCGGGATAGCCGGTAGCCGGATCAATCGGCCGGTAGGGCGGCGTCTCGGTGCGGAACGACGGGGTGGGCGCAGAAGGCCCAGACGGGCGGAGGAACGGCGGTTGGCCACGGTCGCCGCCCAAGGCCGGACGCGGCGGAACGAGCGGGCCTGCCGGAGTCCGGGTCACCGGTGGCGGGACGTCGGCATTGTTGGCATCGTCAGCAAAGCTGAATTTCGGCCTGGCCGATGACGGAGGCTTCTGCGCCGGCTCGGCAACCTTGGGGCGCGCCGAAGGCTGGTCGGACATGCGACTTTCAGCGCGCTCCCGCGCGGCCTGGACCCGCTGCTCGGCCAGACGCTCGGCGGCGGCCCGCTGGGCCCGTAGCTTGTCGGCCAGGGCTTCGTTCGGCGGCGTCGGGCGCGCTGCCGCCTGGGCCGGATTGGATGCCGCAGGCTGCTTGGCCGGGGCCACACGCGGCGCCATCGGCGCAGGATTGCGCGGCGCCATCGGCGCGGTACGGCTGACAGGCTGGTGCGGCTTGACTGCCGGACGCGCAACTGGTTGTTCCTGTTCGGTTTTTGACTCAGCGCCCGGCTGAGGTTTGAATTCGTCAGAAATCTTGGGCATGTCCCGTGTGCCAATCCCGAGGCGTTCCCGCCAGTTGCGTTTGTCGCTGGTGCCGTTTGTCGAATCCTGATCCATGTCAGCCGTTTCGCTTCTACATCTCGTCGGCAGGTCGCACGCCGAGAATCCGCAGCCCATTCGCCAAAACATAGCGAATCACGCGCAAGAATGCGAGCCGCGTTATCGTTGTCTCAAGATCTTCCTTTAAAATAAATCTCAATTGAGGCGACTCTTTGCCTTTGTTCCAGAGCGCGTGGAATTCGCCAGCCAGCTCATAGAGATAGAATGCCACTCTATGGGGCTCATGGGCAATGGCCGCGGACTCAAGAAGACGTGGATATTCCGCGATCCGCCGGATGATGCCCATTTCGGCCGGATCGGTGAGCAAGGCAAAATCCGGCTTGCCCCCGCTCAATCCCTCCGCCTCCGCATTGCGGAGCACCGAACAGGTCCGGGCATGGGCATACTGAACGTAGAAAACCGGATTGTCCTTTGATTGTTCCGTGACCTTGGCGAAGTCGAAGTCGAGAGGTGCCTCATTCTTGCGGAACAACATCATGAAGCGAACAACGTCCGGCCCCACCTCGTCCACCACGTCGCGCAGGGTCACGAACTCGCCGGCGCGCTTCGACATGCGCACCGGTTCGCCCGCGCGATAGAGCTTCACGAGTTGGCACAGCCGGACCACGACCTTCACCGCCCCGGGGCCTGCCACCGCTGCGGCAACGGCTTCCAGCCGCTTGACATAGCCGCCATGATCGGCCCCGAGGATGTAGATCAGTTCCTTGTAGCCGCGACGGATCTTGTTGCGGCTGTAGGCGACGTCAGAGGCGAAATAGGTAAAGGACCCGTCAGACTTCAGCAGCGGCCGGTCCATGTCGTCTCCGAACGCAGTGGCGCGGAACAGCGTTTGCTCGCGATCTTCCCAGTCGTCAGGCACCTCGCCCTTCGGTGGCGGAAGGCTCCCCTGGTAGACGTGTCCGGCGGCGCGCAGATCGGCAATCGTATCTGCCACCTCGCCGCTGTCATGCAGCGACTTTTCGGAGAAGAACACCTCCTGACGAATGTTCAGGGCGGCCAGATCGTCCCGGATCAGGTCCATCATCATGGCCATGGCCTTGGTGCGGACGATCGGTAGCCACTGTGCCTCGTCGAGCGCCAGCAAACCGTCACCGTGCTCCCTCGCCAGTACCGCGCCGACCGGCTTCAGGTAATCGCCCGGATAGAGTCCCGACGGGATTTCGCCGATGGTTTCGCCCAGAGCCTCGCGATAGCGCAGAAAGGCCGAACGCGCGACGGTATCAACCTGTGCTCCCGCGTCGTTGATATAGTATTCCCGCGTGACGTCGAAGCCGGTTTCCGTCAGCAACTGCGCCAGCGCATCGCCAAAGACGGCGCCACGGCAATGCCCGACGTGCAGCGGCCCCGTTGGATTGGCCGACACATACTCCACGTTGGCCTTGAGTCCGCCGCCCAGCCGGGACCCGCCATAGGACTCGCCAAGCGACAATGCGGCGTCCAGCAGACGCGGCCAGACCGTCTGGCGCAGCCGGATATTGATGAAACCAGGGCCAGCGATATCGACATGGGCGACATCCGTATGCTCGCTAAGCTTTGCGGCGATCGCCTCCGCCAGAACCCGCGGCGGCTTGCCGAAGGCCTTGGTCAGGACCATCGCCGCGTTGGTCGCGATGTCGCCGTGTGTGGGTTCGCGCGGCGGTTCTGCCGTGACCTTGTCGAGGTCGATCGTCCCTTGCAAGGCATAGTCCGCGGCGACGGCATTGGCCGCAGTGCGGATGCTGGCGAGGAAATCAGAAAACAGATTCATTGAGCAGTCTAAGCCTTTGAATTCAATGCGAACGGTCGCCCTAGCGGAAAAGCGGATCGAGGTCAAACAGACGTTTGTGCTGATCCAGCGCGAAACGGTCCGTCATGCCGGCGATGAAGTCACAGACTTGGCGGGCAAAGCGGCTTCGGTCATCGGTGAAGGAGCCTTCCCGCCAGTTGGGGGGCAACAGGCCAGGATCGCCCTGGTAGGCCTCGAAGAGGTCGCGCACCACGCGCTGTGCCCGGCCCATGATCTCGGTGACCTGGGGATGCTTGTACATCTTGCCGGACAGGAATGATTGCAGGGTCCGGTTCTTCTCGGTCATCTGGGGGCTGAACCCCACCAGCGGCTTGCCCAGATGCCGAACCTCGTCTGACGACGTAACGCCCGCGGCCTGAGCCCGGACCAGGGTTTCCGCGATCACGTCGGCAATCATGCCGGAAATCACCCGGCGAACAGTTTCGTGGACGGTGCGCTGGGTGTCGATCCCCGGATAGCGGCGCAGCACGTCGGAGAGTGCCTCGCCCGCCAGCGGCACATCTCCCAGATCGATCACGCCGAAGAGCCCTGCCCGCAAGCCATCGTCGATGTCATGGGCGTTGTAGGCAATATCGTCCGATATCGCTGCGACCTGTGCTTCGGCGGAAGGATGCAGTGCCAGCTTCAGGTCGTGAATCTCGGCATATTCGATAATCGCCTCGGGCAATCCCTGTTCCCGGTAGGGGCCATGCGGATTGCCCTCGGCGTCGATCAGCGGCCCGTTGTGCTTGACCAGGCCTTCGAGTGTTTCCCATGTCAGATTGAGTCCGTCGAAGTCCGCATAACGGCGCTCCAGACGGGTGACGATACGCAGCGACTGCGCATTGTGATCGAAGCCGCCATAAGGCTTCATGAGGCGGTCGAGTTCGCGCTCGCCGGCATGGCCGAAGGGTGTGTGGCCAAGATCATGTGCAAGGGCGAGGGCCTCGGTCAGGTCTTCGTCAAGACCGAGCGCGCGCGCGATGGAGCGGGCCACTTGGGCCACCTCGATCGAGTGCGTCAGCCGCGTCCGGTAGTGATCTCCCTCGTGATAGACGAAGACCTGCGTCTTGTGCTTGAGACGGCGAAAGGCCGAAGAATGGATGATCCGATCCCGGTCGCGTGCGAAGGGCGTGCGTGGCGGCGAGTCCGGTTCCGACACCAGCCGCCCGCGCGATAGGTCAGGCCGTGAGGCAAAGGGAGCCGTTAATCGATGCATCGCGGGAATCCATTGACAAGCGCCGTGTTCTTCCCAACATACACAATCGTCATGACCGCCATAACCCTCACCGACCGCGCAGCACGGCGCATCAAGGAAATCACGGCAGCGGAAGCGGGTAAGTCTGCCCTCCGCGTCGCGGTGAACGGCGGTGGCTGTTCGGGCTTCCAGTACGAGTTCCTTCTCGAAAGCGGCCCAGCGGCGGATGATCTGGTGATCGAGCGCAACGGAGCGGTGGCGGTGATCGACTCCGTATCGCAGGGTTTCCTGGATGGCTCGGTGATCGATTTCGTCGACGACCTGATCGGTCAGTCCTTCAAGATCATGAACCCCAACGCCACGTCGTCCTGCGGCTGCGGCACCAGCTTCTCGATCTGAGCTTGCGGCACTGGCGGTGAACCGCCATCATGCGCCCATGCAAATTGCAACCTGGAATGTCAATTCGATCAAGGCCCGCACCGACGCAGCGCTCGCCTGGCTGAAGGAAGCCGGCCCGGACGTCGTATGCTTGCAGGAAATCAAATGCGAAGACAGCGCGTTTCCTTCTGCCCTGTTCGAGGATCTTGGCTACAACGTCGTCACCCATGGTCAGAAGACCTACAATGGGGTTGCCCTGCTCTCGAAGCTGCGGCTCGAGGACGTGCGCATGGGCCTGCCCGGCGACAGCGACGACACGCAGGCGCGATACATTGAAGCAGTCGTGCATGGTGCGGAAGGAGCGTTTCGCATCGGCAACATCTATCTGCCCAACGGCAACCCGCCGGACAGCGAGAAATACCTCTACAAACTTCGTTGGATGGACCGGCTCAAGGCGCATGCCCACAGGTTGCTCACGCACGAGGAACCGCTGGTTCTCGCCGGTGACTACAATGTCATTCCCGCGCCGCGGGACGCGAAAGTCCCGGAGAACTGGACGTCTGACGCTCTTTTCCTGCCCCAGACCCGCGCCAGGTTCCGCGAAATCCTCAACCTCGGACTGACAGACGCACTGCGCCAGTCGCTTGGCGACGTGCCTGGAATTTACACCTTCTGGGACTATCAGGCAGGTGCCTGGCAGAAGAACAACGGCATTCGGATCGATCACCTGCTGTTGTCGCCGCAGGCTGCGGATCGTCTGACGGCGGTGCGCGTCGACAAACATGTCCGGGGCTGGGAGCGGCCGCCGGACCACGTACCCGTCATTGCGAACTTCAAGTGAAAAGGCCCGCTGCCTTGCGGCAACGGGCCCGACGTTCCTTGATGCCTGCCGCCTGTTACTTGCCGACGGGCTTCATCCCGAAGGCGGCGAAGCTGGATTCGAACGGCTTGTAGGCCTCCTTCGCGGTGGCGACGTAAAGCTCGTTCATCTTGGTCATCTGGGCGACGAAGGCTTCATAGGACTCCTTCGCAAAGGCCTGCTGGACCTCGAACACCTTATCAATCGACCCAGCGGCCGTTGCCTTCTCGATCGCCGCAGTGCCCTTCTCGAAGGACTTGCGCGAGAATTCGGCAGCTTCCTGAGCGATGGTCTGGAAACCCTTGGTCACTGCACTGGCCGAAGCGGCATAGGCTTCCATGCCGTCTTTGCCGAACGACTGAAACTCTTCAAAGGACTTCATCATTTTTGTCTCCTGGTGCCTTGATGCGTTCAACCTAGTGTCCTCTATATGTGCAGTGCAGCATCGTTGTCAATGAATTTTTGCATTGCAACATAACTCGAAACTGATATGCAGAAGCGCAACCAGCTCCGTTAACCTCTCGGTAACGCCGGTGAACCCACTATGGGCCAGGGAAACGGGGATTTCGCAAAGCGCGGCTGCCTCTGCGTTGGCAGAACGCGGTTTTTTGTGTTCAATGATGCCGGTCGATTCCGGATGAGTGGTGGCAAGGATGAAGCGTGAGTTGGCGACGGGACTTGTGCAGTGGCGAAGCGATTCGATGACGACATTGGTTCGTCTGATGCTGTCGGCTTTGCTGGTCCTCGCCCTCACTGTCACCTCCGCGCCTCTTGCTCTGGCTGCTCCGAAGTTTTCCGCCCTGGCCATTGATGCCCGCACGGGAAAGGTTCTGTTCAACAAGGACGCAGACGGTATCCGGCATCCCGCGTCCCTCACCAAGATGATGACGCTCTATTTGCTGTTTCAGGATCTCGAAGCTGGCAAGATCACGCTCAAATCACCCATTCGCATGTCGGCACGCGCTGCATCGCGTCCACCCACCAAGCTTGGCGTGAAGCCGGGCAAGAGCGTCACTGTTGAGATTGCCATCAAGGCGCTGGTGGTCAAGTCGGCAAACGATGTCGCTTCGGCGGTGGCCGAGAATCTTGGTGGCACTGAAGAGGCTTTTGCGAAGCGCATGACCAAGACGGCGCGCGCCATGGGCATGAGCAAGACCACCTTCCGCAATGCGTCAGGCCTGCCCAATCCGGAGCAGGTGACGACAGCCCGCGACATGGCTACCTTGGGCCTGCGCCTGATGCGCGACTTCCCACAATACTATCACTACTTCCGGACCACGTCCTTCACTTACGCCGGCAAGACCGTTGCGACGCATAATCGGTTGCTCAAGAACTACAAGGGTACCGATGGCATCAAGACCGGCTACATCAATGCCTCCGGCTTCAATCTGGTGAGTTCGGTCAACCGCGGCAACAAGAAAGTCGTCGGCGTGGTGCTCGGCGGCAAGACCGGTAACAGCCGGAACGCCTACATGATCAAGATGCTGGATGCGGCCTTCCCCAAGAGCCGGGGCGGCAAGACCATCGCTGCCCTTGCCGGGTCATCCAAGGGCGCCAAAACGCCGGAAGAGCCCCCCGCCGTCGCGGAGGCAACAGCACCGGAGACCGCACCTCAGGCCGTTGCCGAAGCCGAGGGCGCGGAGGCTGCCGGCGATGCCGAGGGCTCAGCCGACGAGGTTCAGATTTCCGGCGCGACCGTGAAGGCGGTACAGGTTCCAGAGGCAAAGCCGAAGGTCATCACCGGCACAGTCGGACAGAGCGACGTGCCGGCCCAGCTCCCCTTCCAGGTCAAGCCTGAGGCACAGCCCGACGATATCGAGCAGGTCCTGGCGGCCATGCAGAAGGAAGACTGGGGCATACAGACAGGCGCATATCGGACCAAGCGGGATGCCCAGGCACAGATCAAGGCCTTGCGTGACCGACTTCCAGATGCCCTTGCTGGCAAACAGGGCTTTACGGTCACCGTACAGAAGGGCGAACTCACCACCTATCGGGCGCGGTTCTCCGGATTCAGCGAAGAAGGTGCAAAGGCTGTCTGCGAGAGCATCATGGTGCAGAAAGGCGAGTGCTACGTTCTCGGGCCTGCATCCTGAAGCAAGAGATCCTTCGCTTCGTTGATCTTCGAGGCCAGGTAGTCGCTTCCGCCCTTATCCGGGTGGAAATCCTTCATCAGCCGCCGGTGCGCCGCGCGAATGGCATCGCTCCCCGCCCCTTCCTGCAGACCGAGGATCGCGAGGGCCTCCTTCCGCGTCATTGCGCCGCCCCCTGTTTTCGACGCCCTCTCCTGTCCACCCCACTCCTCACGCCAACTCGGACGTGAGCGATCGAGCCAGGCTTCGAGGAGGGCGCGGCTCTGATCCGGAACCGTCATGCAGTGACGATGCAGGGACTGGAGTTCCCCAGCCGACAAGCTGCTGAGGGCGCGGCCCTTGAATGGACCGTCCAGCACCGTCCCATCGATGCTGCCGCTGTCATGGTCCAGCTCCATGGAGAGGACCGACGTGGCCACGCGGGAGGCCTGGCCGGGGCTCTTCCTCTGCCATGGAAATCCGCCGGGAAAGGTGACATTCTGGCCAAGCAGCCCAAGACCAAGAAGGAACAGCGGTGCGGCAATGTTCATGGCGCCGCGCAGCGCCAGAAACCCAGCCAAGAGAATGATGACACCACCGGCGACTTTCCGGACCATGCCACGGATCTTGGTCGGTTGGGCATTTGCAAACTGCCGGATCAGCCACCATCCGCCGAAGACGATGACAGCCGCAACGATGAAGTTGGTCATCTCCGGCGGATCACTTCATCTGCTCAAGCAGAAGCCGTGCCGAGCCGCCCTGGCGCGCCGAGTGATCGGCCAGCGCTGCATGCCCCCCCGCGGCATAGACCGCGACAGCCGCCAGAAGGTCACGAAGCGTCCTGGCGCTGTCGCTGCCAAAACGGAAATAGGCTCCGCGGGTCAGGCGCGCAATCTCACGAAAGGCTCGCTCGGCATTCGGGTCGCGGCCCTCCTGGAACATGAAGACGGGCACACCCAGCAACCCCACCTCGCCTGCAGCCTGCGCCACGGTGTCGATGGTCTCCTCGAAAGCGTCGCCGACATAGACCATGGCATTCACCGCGGTCTTGTCGGCCTCCGCCTTGAGGTGCTTCAGAACGCGCAGGATCTGGGTATTGCCGCCGCGGCATTCCACGCCGGTCATGAGCCGCCCAAGCCCTTGGGCATCGGAGGTCCATCGCGAGGCGCGGCATTCGTTGAAACCCCGGAAATAGACGAGTTGAACATCGAGCCCCCCAATCCGGCCTGTCTCGGCAAACATGTCGGCCTGTATGGACAGGGCCCGATCCCAGGTCGGCTGGCGGCTCATGGTCGCGTCCATGGCCAGCACCAGCCGCCCTCGCTTCCCTGTCGCCGTTACCGGCGGAAGCGAGCGGACCTTGGCCAGAAACGACTCCACGTCGCCGTCCTGGCCGATTGGCTTGATCTTCGTCATGTCGCTTAGATCATCTCGGCGCTGGCAAATTCAAGGTTTGCTTCAATTGCAGGACTCCGCCTTCAGGGCCTCCAGCTTCGACAGCGTGCCGGCAAGCGCGAACTGCCCGTAGTCCATGACCAGACCGGTAGCCACGCCGTTCTCGTAGAGATCGAACGAGACTTGGTAATCCGGCGTATCTGCATCGCCCGCGACGGGATAGTAGCTGACCGAAACCGGCCACGACGCCAGGCCGCTCAGCTCCTTGGCAACGGGATTGCCACTGTCGCGGCTGTTGCTTCCCGGCGCCTTGCGCGTGCCGATGAAGGTGATCGCGCGATAGAGCTTGTCCTCGTCCGAGCCATCGAAGATCAGGCTGGAATCACGCGTTTCGCCCCTTTCCGCCAGTTCCATGAGCTTGAGCTGATGCTGGGTCGGAAAGAAGGTCTCTGCGGGGATGGTAAACGGCTTCGCTCCCGCTGCACTACGCTCTCCACTACCTTCGGCACCCACCGCCGGTCGGTTGACCTTGACGCGGCTTTCTTCGCGCAGGGCGCCGTTGACGAATTCCTTCTGATTGTAATGCATCTCCAGGTAGTCGCCGCTCTCATATGCGGTCGACTGGGTATCCACCATCTTCACCTCGCCATCGGATGGCGAAAACCGGTTGGCCATGCGGAAATTCACCGTCCAGCCCTCGCAGGTCGACCCCTGGACCTCGAAGGCGAGCCGACCCTCCGCCGTTGTCAGGCCGGCACCCTCGGAAACCCGCAGCAGGCTGAGATCATAGACCGCACGATGTGGTGCAATCGATCCTGCCTGGGCCGCAGCAGCAGTCAGCGCCAGAAACATGGTCACAGCGATAGGTCTCATGAAGCTTGCATCTCCTTGCGCCCGGTGGTCCATTTCCCCTATGCAGCGCGTCGCAACAGTTCAACGGCAACAATAGGGCATGGAAAAGATGACGGCAACCAAAGCTCCGCGGCCGCGCATTCTGGCCACGCGCCGCATGATGCCGGACGTGGAGCAACGCTTGTCGCAGGTCTTCTCCGCCACGCTCAACCCGGAAGACCTCCCCATGAGCCGCGGCGAGATCATATCGCAGGCGGCAGACCACGATGGGCTGTTGCTCACCTCCTTCGACAAGCTGGGCCCCGACTTCATCGGCGAGCTGCCAGCCTCCATCCGTATCATTGCGACCCACTCTGTGGGCCACGATCATCTCAATATTCCCCTCGCCCGGTCGCGCGGTATTGCCGTCACCAATACGCCTGGCGTGCTCACCGACGCGACTGCCGACATCGCCATGCTGCTGATGCTGGGCGCAGCGCGGGGCGCGTCCTGGGGCGACCGCATGGTTCGGCAGGACCAGTGGGGCGAGACCACGCTGATCGCTCCGATGGGGTATGACGTGTCGGGACGGAGCCTCGGAATCCTGGGCATGGGCCGAATCGGAAAGGCCGTTGCCCGCCGCGCCATCGGATTCGGCATGACCCTGCACTATCACTCGCGCAATCCGGTATCCGTTCATGACTCCTGCGGCGCCCGCTATCATCGCCGCTTCGAGGACATGCTGCCGCATTGCCACTTCCTGTCCATCAACTGTGCCTCGTCCTCCGAGACTCGCGGCATGGTCAATGCTGCTGCCTTGGACCGGCTTCCGGATGGCGCAATCGTGGTGAACGCGGCGCGCGGCGACATCGTTGACGACGACGACCTGATCGCCGCGCTCAAATCGGGCAAGCTGGCCGCCGCCGGCCTTGATGTCTTCCGTAACGAACCGCAGATCGATCCCCGCTATCGGCAGCTGGAAAACGTCTTCCTGTTGCCGCACGTCGGGAGCGCCACACCCGCGACGCGCAGTGCCATGGGCCACAAGTGCATCGACAATCTGGAAGCCTTCTTCCGGGGCGACCGCCCCGGCGATCTTTTGACAGGAGAGTGACATGGGACTGATCGACAAGCGCCTCGCCGAACTGGGCATCACGCTGCCGACGCCGGCAAAGCCGGTGGCAAACTACGTGCCATGGGTTCGCACCGGAAACCTTGTCTTCATTTCCGGTCAGGGCCCGCTATCCGATGGGAACATCCTTCACCAGGGACGTTTGCCGGACACGGTCTCGATCGAAGACGGACAGAAGTCGGCGCGGCTCTGCGCCGTCAACGTCATTGCCCAGCTGCGGGAAGCGCTCGGCGGCGATCTTGATCGCGTCACGCGGGTCGTGAAGCTTGTGGGCTTTGTCAATGCGGCGCCCGATTTCGCGGATCACCCGAAGATCATCAACGGCGCATCCGATCTGATGGTCGAGGTCTTCGGCGACAAGGGCCGCCACGCGCGCTCCGCCGTCGGATCGCCATCGCTGCCCTTCAACATTTCCGTCGAGGTCGAGGCGATCATCGAAGTGGCCTGACGATGCAGCCGGATCTTTCATGGCTGACGGCGCGTCCGATCGCCCATCGCGGCCTGCACGACAAGTCTCGCGGGCGCATCGAGAACACCGCTGGTGCCTTTGCGGCTGCCATTGCCGGCAACTACGCCATCGAGTGCGACCTGCAGATCACCCGCGATGGCGAGGCTGTGGTGTTCCATGACGATGTGCTGGACAGGCTTACGGATGCCGCAGGCCGGGTCTGTCAGCGAACGGCTGCGGAGATGCAGCAGCTGACGATCCGAGGGTCTTCAGACCGCGTACAGACCCTGCAGGAGCTTCTGAAGCAGGTCGACGGCAAGGTACCTCTGGTGATCGAGATCAAGAGCCTGTGGGATCGAAGCGACGCGCTCACCCGGCGGACGCTCGATGTCATTTCGACGTACACGGGCCCCTATGCGCTCATGTCCTTCGATCCTGACGTGGTGGCGGCACTTTGGCAGCTGTCGCCGGCCACGCCGCGGGGCATCGTGGCGGAGCGGGCGAGCGATTCCTACTACAGCATGCTGAGCCCCGCGCGGCGGCTCGAACTCCGCACGCTTTCGCATCTGCCGCGGACGCGGCCACATTTCATGTCCTTCTACTTTCGCGAGCTGCCATGGGCGCCGATCGAAGCCTATCGTGTGGCAGGTTTCCCGGTCATCAGCTGGACGATCCGTACTCCAGGCGACGCGAAAGAAGCCATGCGCCACACCGACCAGATCACCTTCGAGAACTTCGCGGCCTGATGCTCACCGCACACGCGAGCGTCCACGACATCCCGAAGGGCGACTGGGACCGGCTGGCCAATCCACCCGGCCTGCTCTCCAGTCCACTTGTCTCCCACGACTTCTTCCGCAGCTTGGAAGACGCCGGTTGCGCCGTGGCGGAGACCGGTTGGACCGGCCGGCACCTGGTTCTGAAAACCCCGGAGGGGCACATCGCCGGCATTGCGCCCTGCTACCGCAAGCGCCACTCCTATGGCGAATATGTTTTTGACCACGGCTGGGCGGACGCGTTTTCGCGTGCTGGTGGCCGCTACTATCCCAAGCTGCAGTGCGCGGTGCCCTTTACGCCCGTCACCGGGCGCCGGTTTCTTGCGGCGACCCCT
>JAPLOT010000279.1 GCA_026400595.1 Alphaproteobacteria bacterium
GCCTCGTCGAAGCCTTTCGAACCCAATGCGGCCGACCTGTTGGCATAGGCATCCACGGCGAGCCGGACGAGGATGGCGCTGCTCTGCCAGCCCGAGGCGGAGAGTCCCTTCAGCACCGAGTGCCGCGCCGCCTCCTCATCAAGGTGAAAGGGCTGCGGATCAAATTCGCGCGCATATGCGATCACCTCGTCCTTCGTCAGATGATAGGTACCGAAGGGCAGCACCTGGCCTTCGTGAAAGTCCTCGTAGTGAAGAAGCTCCGTCGCGGTCATCGTCAGTTTGCAAAGCGGAAGTGCAGCACGTCGCCATCCTGCACGGTGTAGTCCTTGCCCTCAAGCCGGAACTTGCCGGCCTCGCGCGCGCCGGCTTCGCCCTTGCCGGAGACGTAGTCGTCATAGGCAATGGTTTCGGCGCGGATGAAGCCCTTCTCGAAATCGGTATGGATCACGCCCGCCGCAGCGGGTGCCCTGGTGCCGACCGTGATGGTCCAGGCGCGGGCTTCCTTGGGGCCGACCGTGAAGTAGGTCACCAGATGAAGCAAGTCGTAGCCGGCGCGGATCACGCGGTTGAGTCCGGGCTCATGCAGGCCGACGGCCTCCAGATAGTCCTTCTGATCGGCCTCGGGCAGCACCGCGATCTCGCTTTCGATCTTGGCGGAGACGACCACGGCGACGGCGCCCTCCTCCGCCGCGCGGCCGAAGACGCGGGCGGAGAAGTCATTGCCCTTGTCGGCGGAGCCCTCGTCGACGTTGCAGACATAGAGCACAGGCTTCGACGACAACAGGCCCAGACCGCGGAAGGCCTTCTCTTCTTCCGGCGTCCGCTGGACGAGGCGCGCGGGCTTGCCCTCGCGCAGCAGCACCAGCGCGCGGTTGATCAGGTCAACCAGTTCCCTGGCCTCCTTGTCGCCGGTCTTGGCCTTCTTCTCGAGATTGGCGATACGCTTCTCCAGCGAGTCGAGGTCGGCCAGCATCAGCTCTGTCTCGATGGTCTCGATGTCGGCGATCGGATCGATCTTGCCCTCGACGTGGGTGATGTCGCCGTCCTCGAAGCAGCGCACCACGTGGGCGATGGCATCGACCTCGCGGATGTTGGCGAGGAACTGGTTGCCCAGGCCCTCACCCTTGGAGGCCCCGCGCACCAGGCCGGCGATGTCGACGAAGGTCAGGCGCGTCGGGATGATCTGGCCGCTGCCCGCGATCTTCGCCAGCACGTCGAGACGCGGATCGGGCACGGCCACGTCACCGACATTGGGCTCGATGGTGCAGAAGGGATAATTCGCAGCCTGGGCTGCCGCGGTCTGCGTCAGCGCATTGAAGAGCGTCGACTTGCCGACATTGGGAAGTCCGACGATGCCACACTTGAAACCCATCTGTTCAGTCTCTCTTGCAAGTTCCGCGACAGCGCCTGGCGCGGGAGGAATTCAGTTTTCCGGCTTGGGCGGCTTCGCCGGCACGGGATTGAGCGCGAGGTGCACCTTGTTCTGGAACGAGGCCGCCTGGTCCGCCACCAGCAACCCGGCATGATCGGCCACCGCATCGAGAAGCGGCGCAAGCCAGGTCTTGTCGGCCTTGGCGAAGTCGCTCAGCACATGCGGCATGACCACGTTACGGTCGCCTGGATGGCCGATGCCGATCCGCACCCGCTGGAAGTGCGGGCCGGCATGCGACGTGATCGAACGGATGCCGTTGTGGCCTGCGGCGCCGCCGCCGAACTTCACCCGGAGCTTTCCCGGTTCGAGATCGAGCTCGTCGTAGAAGACGATCACCTGCGACGGATCGATGTCGTAGAAGCGCATCGCATCGCCGACGGCACGGCCGCTCTCGTTCATGTAGGTCATGGGCTTGAGCACAAGAACCTTCTCGCCGCCGAACGTTCCTTCGGAGATTTCGCCCTGGAAGCGCTTGCGCCACGCCGAAAAGCCATGGCGGCGAACGATCTCGTCCACCGCCATGAAGCCGACATTGTGCCGGTGCCCGGCATACTTGGGTCCCGGATTTCCGAGGCCCACGAGAAGGTGCATTGCCTTCTCCCCGCGTGGCGTCCGTTACTTCTTCTTGGCAGCCGGTGCCGCGGCGGCGGCCGGCGCCTTGGCGTCCTTGCCGCCAGCAGCTGGGGCAGCACCGGCAGCCGGCGCCTTCTGCGCCGTGGCCGGAACTTCGGCAGCGACCGGGGCGGCCACTTCCTCTTCCTTGGCCTGGGCCGTCACGGTGCAGAGCGTCACGTCGTCACGTGCGGCCGAGGTCACGCCCTTGGGCAGCTCGATCTCGGACAAGTGGATCGACTGGCCGATCTGCAGCGCGCCGCAGTCCACAACGATCGCGTCGGGAATGAGTTCCGGCGTGCAGTAAAGCGCAACATCGTGTGACACGATGTTCAGCACGCCACCGGTCTTCACGCCCGGAGACGACTCCTGGTTCTTGAAGGTCACCGGCACGTCGACCACGAAGCGCGCGCCCTTGCCGAGCCGCAGGAAATCGACATGCACGATGAAGTCGCGCACCGGTTCGAACTGCACGTCGCGGGGAATGGCGCGCACCGTCTTGCCGTCGACCTCGAGATCGATCAGGGTTGACAGGAAGCGGCCGGACTGCACGTGGGGTTGAACCTCGCGATACGCGAGGGAAATCAGTTGGGGTTCCTTCTTGTCGCCGTAGACGACACCCGGAACGAGGCCTTCACGACGGACTGCACGAGAGGCCCCCTTGCCTGCCCGGGCCCGCGGTGCGGCCTTGAGCTGCACGATCTTGGACATGGTCTTCTCCTGATATGACAAATGCCCGGCCAGCCTTCCTCCAGGGGTGAACGACGCCGTTCGGGCAGCGGGGCTATAGCCGAAGCTCCGGGAGGGCGCAAGTTTGTCGGCCCCTTGCGCCGCGGGCGGCCTCCGCTCAGGTCTTGAGGCGGTATCCGGTCCGGAACATCCAGCCTATCGTTGCCAGGCAGAGCAGCAGGAACAGACAGGTAATGGCCAGGCTCAAACCCACGCTAACATCTGCCACCTCATTGAAACTCCAACGAAATCCGCTCACGAGATACACAACCGGGTTGAACATCGAGACGCTCTTCCAGAAGGGTGGCAGAAGGTTGATTGAATAGAAGCTGCCGCCGAGGAAGGTCAGCGGCGTGATGATCAGCAGCGGGATGATCTGAAGCTTCTCGAATCCGTCGGCCCACAGGCCGATGATGAAACCCAGAAGGCTGAACGTGAAAGCGGTCAACAGCATGAAGACGACCATCCAGACCGGGTGGGCAATCGACAAGGGCACGAAGAAGGCGGAGGTCGCCAGAATGACGATGCCGATGAGCAGAGACTTGGCAGCGGCGGCCCCGACGAAACCCAGCACCATTTCGGTTGCCGAGATCGGCGCAGCGAGGAACTCGTAGATCGTGCCTGAGAAGCGCGGGAAGTAGATGCCGAACGAGGCATTGGAGACCGACTGGGTGAGCAGCGACAACATGATGAGGCCCGGCACGATGAAGGCTCCGTAGCTGACACCGTCGATCTCTTCGATGCGGCTGCCGATGGCCGCGCCGAAGACCACGAAATAGAGGACGGTCGAGATGACCGGCGAGACCAGGCTCTGCCCCATGGTCCGGAAGAACCGCTTCATTTCGTATGTGAAGATCGCGGCAACGGCATGCCAGTTCATTTCGCGACAAGCCCCATGAAGATGTCTTCCAGCGAACTCTGTTCGGTCGAGATGTCATGAACGTCAAGCTTCGCACTCTCGGCATCCTTGAGAAGGCGCAGGATGATGTCACGCGGCGCGCCCGAGCCGTGGACATAGGTCAGCACAGAGCCGTCGGGCGAAAGATGCAACCCATAGGCCTTCAGGCTGGCGGGAATATCATTGACCGGACGCGCTAGGTGCAAGGATAGCTTCTTCTGCCCCAGCTTCTGCATCAGGGTGGCCTTTTCTTCCACGAGAATCAGGCGGCCCTTGTCGATGACGCCCACGCGGTCGGCCATC
The DNA here is from genome assembly GCA_026400595.1 of Alphaproteobacteria bacterium. Classification (GTDB taxonomy): domain Bacteria; phylum Pseudomonadota; class Alphaproteobacteria; order Rhizobiales; family Aestuariivirgaceae; genus Aestuariivirga. Next base: position 3,975 of record JAPLOT010000279.1, read on the forward strand.
TCCTCGGCTTCGTCGATGTAGTGCGTCGTGAGAATGACGGTCACGCCCGTCGCCTTGAGGCTGCGGATGACAGACCACATCTCCTTCCGAAGGCCGACGTCCACGCCAGCCGTCGGCTCGTCCAGGAACAGGATCTGCGGCTGGTGCGACAGCGCCTTGGCGATCAGGACACGACGCTTCATGCCGCCGGACAGCGTCATGATCTTTGCGTTGCGCTTGTCCCACAGCGACAACATGCGGAGCAGCGTTTCGATGTAGGCTGCGTCTGTCTTGCGTCCATAAAGCTGCCGGCTGAAGCTTACCGTATCCCACACGGTCTCGAAGATGCTGAGATGAAGTTCCTGCGGCACGAGGCCGATCAGGGCCCGCGCCGCGCGGAAGTCGGTCACACTGTCGTGGCCGCCGACCAGCACGGTGCCGGCTGATTTCGTGACGATGCCGCAGATGATGCTGATCAGCGTGGTCTTGCCTGCTCCGTTTGGCCCGAGCAGCGCCAGTATCTCGCCCCTGGCGATGTCCAGCGACACGCCGTCCAGTGCAACGAGTCCACTGGCATAGGTCTTGGACAGGTTCTGAACGGAGACAATCGGCTGCATCATTCCTCACTCGAGGGCTTTCCGGCTCCGCGCGGACTCCGCCGGAGCACCCTTATAGTGAAGCTGATCGCCTATTCAAACAGACTCGAGACGCTCTCTTCGCGGCTGGTACGGCCGATGGCTTCGCCGAGCAGCGATGACACCGAGATGACGCGGATGTTGCGCGCGATCTTCACGGCCTCGGTCGGCATGATCGAGTCGGTGATGACCAGCTGCTTCAGCTTGGACGAGGTGATGCGCGCCACTGCGCCGCCGGAGAGGACGCCATGAGTGATGTAGGCCGTTACCTCCTTTGCACCCTGCGCCAGCAGGGCCTCGGCAGCGTTGCACAGGGTGCCGCCGGAGTCGACGATGTCGTCGATCAGGATGCAGGACTTGCCGCGGACGTCGCCGATGATGTTCATCACCTCGGATTCGCCCGCGCGCTCGCGGCGCTTGTCGACGATGGCCAGCGGCGTGTCGAGCCGCTTGGCAAGCGCCCTGGCGCGCACGACGCCGCCCACGTCGGGCGAGACGACCACCGTATTGGCCGTGTCATAGTGCTGGTTGATGTCGCGGACGAAGACCGGGCCTGAGAACAGGTTGTCGGTGGGAATGTCGAAGAATCCCTGAATCTGTCCAGCATGCAGATCCATCGTCAGGACCCTGTCGGCGCCGGCATGCGTAATCAGGTTTGCCACGAGCTTGGCCGAGATCGGCGTGCGGGACCCCGACTTGCGATCCTGCCGGGCATAGCCGAAATAGGGGATCACCGCGGTGATGCGCTTGGCCGAAGCCCGTTTCAGCGCATCGATGATGATGAGGAGTTCCATCAGATGGTCGTTGGCCGGAAAAGAGGTCGACTGGACCACGAACATGTCCTGGCCGCGCACGTTCTCCTGGATCTCGACGAAGACTTCCATGTCGTTGAAGCGCTTCACGATGGCCCTGGTGATCGGCAGGTTCAGATAGGAACATATCCCCTCTGCCAGCGGGCGGTTGCTGTTGCCTGATATGATCTTCATCATGCGCGGTACGCCCCCGGAAGCCCTGATGGGCGCTCTATAACCGCCGCACAGGTCGGATGCAAAGCGCCAAATGGTCCTGTCCACACATGGCCGCCCGAGGGGGCTGCTACTGGAAGCGCTTGACGATGTCGTAGATGCCTGGCGCGGCAGCCTGGGCGACCGCCAGTGCAGCCCCGCCCCAGCCATTGTCGAGGGCGCCTGCCGGAATCTGGTTGGCCTGCTTGACGTCGCCCAGTTCGCTGCCGGCGGGTGTCTGGACTTCCCAGCGAACAGTCACATCCTGAGACCCGTTCTTGGCCTGGGAAATCTTGACCCGGCCAATTACCGTGATGGCATCCGGCTGGGGCCGCGAGACGACCGGCCAGCCCGCCTCGGAGAGTGTCCGCCGCATCGCGGCCGTCAGTTCCTTGTCGCCCTTGCCCGAACCCTGGACCGGCAGGACGGCAACGGCCCTGATGCGGACCTTTCCTTCCGGATCGACGACCGGTTCGTCGGGACTCGCCTCGGGCTCCGCCGCTGCGGGATCGGCTGGGGCGGCAGCCGGCGTCGCGTCGTTTGGAATGGTTGCCGTCGCCGACTGGGCCAGCCGCGACTGGGCTTCCAGCCCGTCGAAGGCGGCCGAGGTCTGGCGCGAGCCCGTGAGCAGCGCCATGTCGATTTCCCGCTCGGCTCCCGGCCCCGCCCGCACGAAGTGGTCGGCCGGAGGCGCGGCGAGCGCTGAAACCCTGGTGGCATAGCCCAGCTGGGCCATGCGTGTCGCCATCGACTGGGCCGTCGACCGGGCGATGCGCTCCCAGACCGTCGGCGTCACCGCCGCCCAGACATCCGCGCCGGTGAACAGGCCGGCGGACTCATCGCCATTGATGGTATGCACCAGCACGCCCGCGGCATCGCGCAGCTGCCACTGGTAGTTGACAGTCACGCCTCCCGCGGTGGTGGCGGCACGGAAGGCACCGTTCAGGGAAAAGGTTCCATCGGCGAGTTCGGTGCCCTCGACGATGCCGATGTCGCGCTGCCCTGCCGCTACGGCGAGGGCAGTCGAAAGCTCGTTCATCTTGCCGGGCGGGACTCCCGTCACCTCTCTGAGTGCCACGGCCGGGACCGGCCTGCCGGGATTCTTGGCACTGCCATCGACCGGCTCGAAGGAGGGCTTGCTGCCGCATGCAACAAGGACAAGCAGCACCGCGAGGAGTGCCACATAACGATTCACAAGCCGGTGGCCTCCCGGCAAGCTCACGCCACATCTGAACCGCATATCTAACGAATTACCATCTCCAGCGGATAACGCGAAACCGGCTCGGGTCCCTTTTCCCCAATGATATAGGTCCTTCCAAGGCAATAGGCCGCGCCGGCGTCGGAATTCATCAGGATCATGTGGGCGAAGAACACCATGCCCGGACCGATGATCGTCGGATTCCCCCGGTAGAACATGGGGCTATCCATCCAGGAGGGCGTGAATTTCGCGCCCAGGGAATAGCCGCAGGCATTCAGGCGGTGCCGCTGCATGCCATGCGCGTCCATCACCCTTGCATGGGCATCGAAGACATCCCCGGCGGTGCGGCCCGGCCGCAGCTCCGTCTCCACCTCGGCGAGCGCCTCGCGCGCAGCCGCGTGCATGGCCAGGTGGACCTTGCTCGGCTTGCCGATGATCAGCGTACGCATGAAGGCCGCGTGGTAGTGACGGTAGACGCCCGCCCACTCGAGCGTGAGCTGGTCACGCTTGCTCAGCTTGCGGCGGCCCGACTTGTAGCGGCACAACAGGGCATCCCTTGCCGAGCCGATGATGAACTCATTGGCGGGATAGTCGCCGCCGCCCGCGAAGATCGCGCCCTGCTGCGCAGCGAGGATGTCACCCTCATAGGCGCCGGCCTTCGTCTTGCGGATGGCCGCCTTGAGCGCCGCATCGCCAAGCGCCCCCGCCTTGCGCACATACTTCAGTTCTGCGGGCGACTTCACGACGCGGATCATGTTCACGACATCGGTTGCTTCCGCCAGTTCGCAGAATCCGGCAAGCGCCTCGTCAACCGCCTTTCCGTTGTAATGGGTGAGCCCGTAGGAATTGGTCTCGATGCCCAGCTTCCTGCCCTTGGCGCCAAGGCTTGCAAGCATCTCGCGCAGCTGGCCCGCCGGCTTCGCGCCGGCTTGATCGGTCCAGATGCGGATGTCGGAAATGATGGAGGTGTGCTGGGCCTGGCGCAGGTCAGCCGACCGGGTCAGCAGCGCCAGCTTGCCGTCGCTGCCGAGATAGAGGCACTGGAAGAAACAGAAACCGAATGTGTCATAGCCGGTGAGATAGTACATGCTCTCCTGCTGGAACATCAGCAGGCCATCGAGGCCACGTGCCTCCAGCGCCCGGGTGACGGCCTTGATGCGGGTCTTGTATTCCTTGAGCTCGAAGTGCAGTGCCATGGTCAATCCCGGGTCAGGGCAATGGCAGAAATCTGCCGCCCATAGTCTTTCTCGTTGCGATGCGTGGTGCGGCGATAGCTGAAGAAGCGGCTCTCGTCCCCGAAGGTGCAGACAGCGAGGTTCACGACATGGCCTGCGCCTTCGCGGCGCAGGCGGTCCTCCAGGTAACCCGGCAGGTCAAACATGAAGTGACCGCTCCGCTGCGACGGCCGGAAGTAGCGCGCATTGGCCGGGTCGGCCTCGATGAATCGATCCGGAAACTCGGGGCCGACCTCATAGGCGGCCTGCGAGATTGTCGGCCCGATGACTGCCACGATGTCGCCTCGCTTCGCCCCCTGCTCTTCCATGAGATCGAGCGTGCGGCCAGTGACGCCGGTGAGCGCGCCTTTCCATCCGGCATGGGCCGCGCCGATCACCCCGGCCCTGCCATCGGCGAAGAGGATCGGGCCGCAGTCCGCCGTCAGAACGCCAAGCGCGAGACCGGGCCGGCGCGTCACCATGGCATCGGCGCGCGGGCGGTTGTCGGCGTCCCAGGCCTCGGCGACTGCCACGGCATCGGGACTGTGGATCTGGTAGGCCGTGAGAAGCTGCGGTTCCGCCACCTTGAGCTCGGTCGCCACGATGGCGCGGTTGCGGCGCACCGTGTCGCGGTCGTCGCCCGAACCCATGCCGCAGTTGAGCGACGAGAAAATGCCGTGCGAATGCCCGCCCTCCCTGGTGAAGAAACCATGGGAGAGTCCGGCGATGGCAAGGGAGTCGGCGACGATCATCGGCGTCCAAAAGGATATGGCGTGGCGAGCCCCGGAGAGGTGGCGCTCACCACCTTGAACAGGTTACCCATCTGATCCGCTCCTGCAAGCCTTGATGTCTGGCGTTCGAGGATGGCCTGCATCGCCGGATCCGCTCTGGCCGCCAGCATGGCCATGCGCTGCTCCAGACCCATGGCCAGCAGGAAAGCCCGCTGGGTCAGGCCCGGATAGACCGTTGCGCCAGCCTTTGCCATCTCCCTGCTGAGCGCCTCGAAGTCGACATGAGATGTCAGGTCGGCGCGACCAGGTCCATCGAGGATCGAAACGAAGCCATGCGCCCGAATCGCCTGGAGGGTGTCGCCGGGCGCGGAGTCCAGGTGTCCGTAGTCGATGATCAGCGCAGCGCCGGGCGCGGCGGCCAGCCTCTCGCCAATCGCGCCGGCAATGGCATTGCGTTCCGGCGCAAACTCGATGATGTCGCCGTCCCTGCCCTCGCTGCCGATGTCCGCTTCGACCAGCCCGAGCACCAGCCGGTCATCCCGAAGGCCGATCACCCGCTCATGCCAGCGCCCGTCGCGCTTCTCGAACTGGCGGATGGGAATTGCATCGAAGAATTCGTTGGCGACCAGGATCATGGGTCCATGGGGCACGGTCGCCAGAGCATCGTGCCAGCTGACCCCGGTGCCGACGGCCTTGGCCTGGCATGTCCTGAGGGCCGGGCTGGTTTCGACGAAATTCACCTGTGCCGCACGGAAAAAGCCCGGAGCCGCCTTTCCCGCCGCGCGCAGCAGGTCGCTCATCAGCGTGCCGCGGCCCGGACCGAGTTCGACGAGGCTGAAGCTGTCGGGCACGCCCATCGCCTGCCACGCGGCCACGCACCAGATGCCGATCAGTTCGCCGAAGGCCTGACTCACTTCAGGGGCCGTGATGAAGTCACCTTCCGCACCGAAGGGATCGCCCTGCATGTAGTAGCCGTGTTCAGGATGACCCAGACAGAGTCCCATGTAGCGGTCCATCCGAATCGGGCCCTCGGCGGCGATCATCTCCCGGATGTGGCGCTCAAGCGGGAGCATGACGTGACCTGATCAGCAGCCAGATGCCGACGGCGCAGAGCGGCAGCGACAGGATCATGCCCATGGTCACGAAGCCGCCGAAATAGCCCAGGTGGGCATCCGGCTCGCGGAAGAACTCCACCGCGATGCGCGACAGGCCGTACCACAGGGCAAAGATGCCGGAGGCGCGGCCAGGATACTGGAGCGCGGCGAAGCGGTGCGTGGCAAGGCGCACCAGCAGGAACAATACCAGTCCTTCCAGCACCGCCTCGTAGAGCTGGCTTGCGTGGCGCGGCAGCTGTGCGGAATCGCCCGGAAAGACGATGGCCCAGGGCACGTCCGTGGCCCGGCCCCACAGCTCGCCGTTGATGAAATTGGCCAGCCGTCCGAGGCCCAGCCCCACCGGCACCGATGCGGCGCCCAGATCGAGCATGCGGTCCAGCCGGGCGCCGATGCGCCGTCCGAAGACAATGCAGGCCACAACCACGCCCAGGAAACCGCCGTGGAAGGACATGCCGCCGTCCCACATCTTCACGATGTCGAGTGGATGGGCGAGATAGTGCAGCGGATTGTAGAACAGCACATAGCCAAGGCGGCCGCCAACCACCACGCCCAGCACAGACCACAGGAAGAAGTCGTCGACCTGCGCGCGGGTCATGGTCGGCGTCACCGTGCCCCAAAGCGCCGGATTTGAGACCAGCCGCTTCATGTACCACGAGGCGAAGAGAAGCCCGGCGATGTAGGCCAGCGCATACCAGCGCAGGGCAAAGGGCCCGATGGAGATGATCACCGGATCGATGTCGGGAAAGGCAATGACGGCCAAATCAGTCATGCCGCCGGACACTGTGCGTCACGGGCGGCAAGGTCAACCCTTCTTGCGATGCGCTGACGGCAGGGCTTGAATGATGGGCGTGAACCTCATAGCTAGGACTCAAGAGAGGGCCCAAGCCATGACCACCACCCAGTCGCGTTTCTTCGACGAACTTGCCAAGCTCATGACCAATGCCGCCGGCGCGGCGCAGGGCGTGCGGCGCGAGATCGACACACTGATTCAGGCACAGATGGAGCGCGTTCTCGGCAACATGGAGCTGGTGACGCGCGACGAGTTCGAGGCGGTGCGCGCCATGGCCCAGACAGCGCGCGAAGAAAACGAAGCCCTGCACCAGCGCATCGCGGCGCTCGAGGCGCGCATCTCTCCCGGTTCTGCGGACTCACCGTCGGACGCGAAGGCCGACTGAGCCTCCGCGCTCGGCGGCCCGGGCCGCCGGGCGCACCGCGTTGGAATAACTGTCCATCATGGCGCGCGAGATGTTGCCGGGCTTGAAGGTGTAGGGCCCGATCTCGGCGACCGGCGTCACTTCCGCTGCCGAACCCACGATGAAGCACTCGTTGAAGCTGGGCAGTTCGTCCGGCATGATGCGTCGCTCGATCACTTCCAGCCCTTGCTCCCGCGCCAGCGCAATCACCGTCTGACGGGTGATGCCGTTGAGGAAGCAGTCGGCGATCGGCGTGTGGATGGCACCGTCGCGAGTGAAGAAGATGTTGGCGCCAGTGCATTCCGCCACCCGGCCCTGCCAGTCGAGCATCATCGCGTCGGCATAGCCCTTCTTCTCGGCCTTGTGCTTCGAAATGGTGCAGATCATGTAGAGGCCGGCGGCCTTGGCATGGACCGGCGCGCATTGCGGATCGGGCCGGCGATAGTCGGCGATGTCGAGCTTTATCCCCTTCATCTTGGTCTCGGGATCGAACATGGACGGCCAGGCCCAGGTGGCGATCGCCACGTGAATCCTGTTGTGCTGGGCCGAAACGGCCATCATCTCCGAGCCGCGCCAGGCCACGGGGCGGACGTATTGATCGCCCCCGCCATTGAGTTCGACAACCTTGTCCTTGGCTGCGTTGAGTTCCGCCACCGAATAGGGAAGCTTGAAATCCATGATCTCGGCCGACTTGTGCAGGCGGATCGAATGCTCGCTCGACTTGAAGATCACGCCGCCATAGGCGCGCTCGCCCTCGAAGACGCTGGAAGCGTAGTGCAGTCCATGGGTCAGCACATGGACCCTGGCTTCCTTCCACGGCACGATCTCGCCATTGAACCAGATCACGCCCTCGCGTTGATCAAATGGTATGATGCTCATGGATCGCTACTCCTGTCCGGCCTATATGGTGTTGGGAAGCCGACCGGAGGGGCGGTTTGCGCAACAACATGTCGTCATGTCGGGCTACAGCGTAACAAAATGGAAAAATATGTCAATATGGCTGACATAATTTCTGCCCAGGAATTGGGCGAAGCGGAGACCACCGCCCTGATCGAGCTGCTGTTCTTTGCCTATCGGGACTTCGTGTCGGACCCCGACGCGATCCTGGAGGAGTTCGGATTCGGCCGCGCCCATCACAGGGTCATCCATTTCGTCGGGCGCGACCCGGGCATGACGGTGCAGCAGCTGCTCGATATCCTTCGCATCACCAAGCAAAGCCTCGGCCGGGTCCTGAAGGAGCTGATCGACAAGGGTTATGTCTTCCAGAAGGAAGGGGAATCCGATCGCCGGCAGCGGCTGCTCCACCTCACGGCGGAAGGCGAGGCGCTGCGCCAGCGCCTCATGGCGCCGCAGATCGCCCGCATCCGCCGGGCGGCCGCGCAATCCAATGCGGATGCAGCCCACATCTACCGCATGGTCCTCTACAACATGGTAAGTCCGGAAAACCGCGACAGTGTTCGCGACTGGATTGATCGTGTGAGCGTCGTCGGCGCAACGGGTGGCGGCCGTGGATGACGATCCACATATCCTCGTGGTCGATGACGATCGCCGCATCCGCCAGTTGCTCGAGTCCTACCTCTCCAGCAACGGCTTCCGGGTAACGGTCGCGGCATCCGCCGCAGAAGCGCGCGAGCGCATGCGCAGTCTGATTTTCGACATCGTCGTGCTCGACATCATGATGCCCGGCGAGAGCGGTGTCGCCTTTACGACCGCGCTGCGCGCCCAGAACGACGGTGTGCCGGTTCTCATGCTCTCCGCGCTCGCTGACACGCCCGACCGCATCGTGGGTCTCGAAAGCGGCAGCGACGACTATCTGTCCAAACCGTTTGAGCCGCGCGAGCTCCTGCTCCGCATCCGCAATCTTCTCAAGCGCGGCGACGCCAAGCCGGGCGGGCGCAGCGAAGTGCACTTCGGCGACTTCGCATTCAATCTGCCGCGCGGGGATCTGCGCCGGGGGGGCGAACTGGTCAAGCTTTCCACGCGGGAGCGTGACTTTCTCCGCATTCTTGCCACGCGTGCGGGCCATCCTGTCGCCCGCACGGAACTGGCACCACCCGGATCCGAGGAAGGAGCACGCAGCGTCGATGTCCAGATCAACCGCCTGCGCCAGAAGATCGAGGCCGACCCGTCATTGCCCCAGTTTCTCCAGACGGTGCGAGGCTCAGGCTATGTTCTGCTCATCGACTGAGGCCGAGTGATGCCCGAAGGCCAGACACTCTACTATCGTTTCAGCCGCTTTCTGGAGCGCCACCTGCCCACCGGTCTCTTCCAGCGGGCGCTGATCATTCTTGTGGCGCCCATGCTGCTGCTGCAGACGATCATGACGGGACTCATTCTCGACCGACACTGGGACAACGTCACCAAGGCCCTGTCGCGCTCGGTGGCAAGGGAAGTCGGGCTGCTCATGCAACTCTACAATGACTCGGACAAGACACCCGGAGACATCGCTAAGATTGTCGCGCTCGCCAACAACCGCCTGGAACTCGGGCTCACCATCGAACGCGATGCAGCCCTGCCCGCCCCTCTTCCAGAGCCATTCTTCTCGCCGGTCGACATCCGCCTCAAGCGCTACCTCGAGTGGGAGGTTACACGTCCCTTTTGGGTCGACACCCTGCGAAACGACAATTTCATCGATATCCGGATTGAGCCCGAACCCGGTCTTATGTTCCGCTTCCTAATGCCCAAGACCCGGGCCTATGCCGCGAACACCAATGTAATCCTGTTGTGGATGCTGGTCTCGTCGCTGCTGCTCCTCGGCATTGCCGTGACGTTCCTTCGCAAGCAGATTGCGCCCATTCTCGAACTGGCCGAGGCGGCACAGAGCATCGGCACGGGTCGCGACGTCGGCGACTTTCAGCCTCGCGGTGCGGCCGAAGTGCGCTTGGCAGGCCGCGCCTTTCTTGAAATGCGTGACCGCCTCGCCCGTCAGGTCGAGCAGCGCACCGCCATGCTGGCCGGCGTCAGCCATGACCTGCGGACCATCCTCACCCGTTTCAAGCTGGAACTCGCCGTGCTCGGCGATGGCCCCAAGGTGCGCCCGCTGAAGGAAGACGTCGAGGAAATGCAGCGCATGCTGGAAGCCTATGTCGCCTTCGTGAAGGGCGACGGCGGCGAAGCCCCCGTGCTTGCTGACCTGGGGCCGCTGGTCACGGCAGCGGCACGAACTGCGGAGCGGAAGTCCGGCAAGATCGCGATCGAGGTTCCCGAAGGCCTGCAGGCCCGGATCAAACCCAATGCTTTCCGCCGCCTGCTGGCCAACCTCATCGGCAATGCCACCCGCTATGCCAAGACGGTGGCGGTCAAGGCCTCGATCGACGATAAGATCCTCACGGTCACCGTGGATGACGACGGGCCGGGCATTCCTGCCAGCAAGCGGGCCGAGGCTTTCCGCCCCTTCGTGCGTCTCGACAATGCCCGCAACCTGGACGAGACCGGCACCGGCCTGGGCCTCGCCATTGCCCTGGACATCGCACGCGCCCATGGCGGCGACCTGCGCCTGGATGACAGCCCGAAAGGAGGGCTTCGCGCGGTCATCGAAATACCTGTATGAGTGAGTCATGATGGATTATCGCATCGACCCGCTCTGGCTGAAAATTGCCGGCATGAACCTCCAGGGCGCCCAGGCCATGGCCCCCTATCTGCAGATGATGCAGAAGCAGATGGGCTGGAGTACCGACATGGCCGCCAAGGTCATCGAGGAGTATCGCAAGTTCCTGTTCCTGGCGATGCGCGCTGGACATCAGGTCATTCCACCTGGCGCTGTCAACGACGTCTGGATGACCCATATGCAGAATGTCCAGAGTTTCTGGGAGCAGTTCGGACAGGTTCTAACGCCATCGGCGGGAGGCTTCGATGCCAAGGCCTTTCAGGCTGCCACCGACCCGTGGAAACAGACGCTCGAATCCTACGAGAGGATTTTCGGCACGGCGCCGCCGATGGACATTTGGGGCAAACCGGCGTCCCAGGCCAATCCCTTTGACGAGATGATGCGGAACTGCCGCAAGATGTGGGGCATGGAATAGCCGGCCCTCACCACATGCTCTTTGCCGCGCGCAATGGCCACTCCCGGTCGTAGGTCTCGCCTTCGAGCGTCCCTTCCGTCAGGCTTTCGAGAATCTGACCCGGTGTCGGGAGGCTGGCGGTATCCGCGTGTTTTGAGCTGTCCCACAGGCCCGATCGCACAATGGCCCGGGCACACTGGAAGTAAGCCACATCGACCCTGATAATGATCGCCGACCGCGGCGGCCTGCCGTCCACTTCAAAGGACTGCAGTAGCACAGGGTCGGTCGAGATAGCGGCTCGGCCATTGACCCGAAAGGTGGTGCCTGATCCGGGAATGAGGAACAGCAGCGCCACGCGCGGATCGCGCAGGATGTTGCGCAGGCTGTCGATGCGGTTGTTGCCGCGGCGGTCGGGAAGGATGAGCGTCCGGTCATCGGCGATCCGGACAACCGAACCACGATCGCCACGCGGGCTGCAGTCGAGGCCTTCGGCACCTGAGGTCGCCAGCACGACGAAGGGCGAGGCCTCGATCAGCCGACGGTAATGCGGTGTGAGATGGCTGGTCTCCTTCGCAGTGGAGGCGAGCGTCGGCGCATCGGCGTAAATGGATTCGAGTTCGGCAAGTGTCTTGACAATGCTCATGTGCACCTCGTTGCAACCATTTCATGAAGGAACGACGACGTCGTCGGCCATCCCTCGCCTGCGGAACGGGTCCGGACCGCAGGACTTGTGGCTTCAATCCGGCTTTGACATGCGCTGCGCCATCTTCGCCGCCAATGCCTCTTGGCCCGATGCGCGGATCCCCGAGACTGCCCCATGATAGTCGCGTGCCTCGCGGTTCTGGCTCAGCTTCGACTTGGCCAGGATCCGCTCCACATGGATGCGGAACGCAACGATGTTCCCCAGCATCTGTTCCATGTAGTCGGCCGGCGCATCGGCCATGCGCCAGGCTCGCGGACCGTTCAGCCGCCGCTCGTGATGGCGGGTGAGCAGGCCCACCGCGGCGCGCTTGGCTTGCGCATCGTGCTGGAATGCGATGCGCCCATAGACGTGCACGACCTGGTAGTTCCATGTCGGGACGTGGCGGTGGTGTTCGGATTTCGATGGATAGAAGTTCGGAGAGACATAGGCGTCGTCGCCCCTGAAGATGGTCAGCACCTCCTGGTCGTCGGCAACGAGGCGATGCATGTCATTGGCCAGCGCGACGTGACCAATGAGCGTGCCATCCGGGCCCTTCAGCAAAGGGATATGGTTGGCAATGAGGCCATTGTCCGTTTGCGCCACAATACAAGCCAGAGGTGCCGAATCGATGACCGCCTCGATCTCGTCCTTGCTGATCTCCTGAAAATGCGGAGGAACATACATGCGCAGCTTCCATTCATGTGGGCGTCAATCCGACGCCAGACGCTAGAACAGCCGCCCGCCGTTGGGTACCTCGCGTTCCACGGCCACCAGCACCACTTCGCCCGCGGGATCGGGAAATCCCAGGGTCAGCACCTCCGACATGAAGGGGCCGATCTGTCGCGGCGGAAAGTTCACGACGGCCGCCACCTGCCGGCCGACCAGCGTCTCCGGCGTGTAGTACTTGGTGATCTGGGCGGAAGACTTCTTCACGCCGATCTCCGGGCCGAAGTCGATCTTCAGCTTGAAAGCCGGCTTGCGTGCCTCCGGGAATGGATCGACGGTGACAATCGTGCCCACGCGGACATCGACCTTCAGGAAATCGTCAAAGCTGATCGCCATGCTTCAGCTCGCGAGCTCGCGCGACCGGTTGGTGGCGGCCGCGACAGCCTCGTCCATGAGCGGTTGCAGGCCGTTATCGGACATGAGGACCTGCAGTGCGGCATAGGTCGTGCCCTTCGGGCTCGTCACGTTCTGGCGCAGCGTCGCCGCTTCGGTCCCCGTCACCCGCATCAGCTCGCCAGCACCCGACACCGTGGCCCGCGCCAGCTTCATGGCGATGTCGGCCGGAAGGCCCGCCTTCTCGCCCGCGGCCGCGAGGCATTCGGTGAGGTAGAAGACATAGGCGGGGCCCGATCCGGAGACGCCGGTCACCGCGTCGATCAGGCCTTCCCTGTCAACGGTCACGACATCGCCCACGGCGCCGAGCAGCGTTCGCGCCAGCTCGGCCTGCTGCGCCGAGACGTTCGGATTGGCCACCATGGCCGTGATGCCCCGCCCCACTGCAGCCGGCGTATTGGGCATGGTGCGGACCACCGCGGCATCGGTACCGAATCGCGCCTCGAAATAGGCGATGGTCTTGCCGGCGGCCACCGAAAGCACCAGCGGTCTCGACGCCTTCAGCGGCACGATGCCAGGAAGCGCCTCTTCCATCAGCTGCGGCTTGACGGCAATGACAAGGACCTCGGCGTCCTTGATCGACGCGACCGGCGGATTGTGGCGAATGCCATGCGTGGCGAGAAGGGCCTTCATCTCGGGCGGTGGCGCGGGATCGAAGGCCACGATCTTTCGCGGATCGGCACCGCCCTTGAGCCAGCCTTCGAGCATGGCGCCGCCCATCTTGCCGGCGCCGAGCAGCACCAGCGTTCCGTCGAGCTTCACCATCACGCTTCTCCCATGGTCTCGAGCAGGCTCGAGTCCAGCGCCTCCACGGCGCTTCGCCCTGCCCAGATGACGAATTGCAGGGCGGGAAAATAGCGCTCACAGGCTGCCAGCGCCAGCTGGATCATGGCTTCACACTGGGCGTCATTGGCCTCGGCCCCTCCGGCGAGAAGCAGGCTGTTGCGATAGATGATGGACCCGTCGCTCGGCCAGAGATCGAAGTGGCCATGCAGCTGCTGCTCGTTGATCAGCGCCAGCAGGCGGCCCACCTCCTCGCGGCGCGGCGGCGGCACCTTGAGGTCGAAGGCGGCGGCCACCTGCAGCGTTTCGAGATCCTCGCGCCAACACATGGAGAGCGACAGGTCGCTCCAGCCACCCTCCAGACGCATCACCACTTCCGATGGCGTCGAGCGGTCGAAGCTCCAGTGATGCGCTTCCGCCAGGCGCTCGATGCGGTCGAGCGGATTGGGCAGGTCATGGTCGATGGCCTCGAGGCCGGGCATTCGCAATCCTCCGGGGGCTGACGAATCGGCGCCAGCATGGATGTGACCGTGCCCAAGGCTTTGAGTCGCGGCAAGGGCGGTCGCAGCATTGCGCGTGATTCCTCCACACCGAATCACCGCGTAAAATCTTGCACTTGACCAGAGAGGATGATTCCCTGAGCATGCCGGGCTTCACTATGATCGCAGTGTGGCGCGGGCATGACCGAAACGTGTGACTTTCTCATCATCGGCGGCGGCTCGTCCGGATGCATCGTCGCGAAGCGCCTCGCGGAGCGGACGCACGGCCGGATCATTCTCCTGGAAGCCGGAAAGTCGGATGAGGGCGACCCGGCGGCCACCGATCTCAACCGCCTTGACGAGCAAACTGCCGACTACGACTGGGGTTTCAGAGCCGCGACCCTTCCCGGCCGGCCCGCCGAACTTGGCTATGCGCGCGCCAGGCTTCTGGGTGGCTGCGCCAATCACAATGACTGCGCATTCATCCGTCCGCCCGACTCCGACTTCGATCTGTGGGAATCGCTTGGCGCCACGGGCTGGAACGCGAAGGCTCTCGCCCCGGCCTATGCGCGCATCCTGGAAAGGGTCACCGTCGAGACTGCGCCCTGCCATCCGCTGAGCCGCGCCTTCCTGGACGCCGGACGCGAACTGGGCCTGCCCGACGTGAACTTCGCCAGAGAGGTGCGCTCCGGCGTTGGCCTCTTCCCGCTCAATGCGCGCGGCAGCCTGCGCCAGTCCTCCTCCATCGCCTACCTGCATCCGCTTGACCGGCTGCCGCCGCATCTGGAGGTGAGAACGCGGAGCATGGCGCAGCGCATCCTCTGCGATGGCCGGCAGGCGGTTGGTGCCGAAACCGATCATGGTATCATTCTGGCCCGTCGAGGCGTCATTCTCGCCTGCGGCGCAATCCAGACGCCGCAGCTGATGATGGTCTCGGGCTTCGGGCCGGCGGCCGAATTGCGCCGACACGGCATACCGGTCATCGCGGATTTGCCGCACCTCGGACAGCATCTGCGCGATCACGTCGCCGCACCCGTGGTCTGGGAAACCCGCGCGCCGGTGGCGCCGTGGGAGATCTGCCCCTTCGAGGCGACGATGATGCTGTCGCTCGACGCCGACGCCCCGGCCCCCGACATCCTTTTCCATTTCGGCCTCAGGGTGCGCGAGAAGTATGGCGACGACCCCCGGCTTGGAACCAGCGGCCCTGCCGTCAAGGCCTCGCCCAATGTGACGCGGGCCCGCAGCGAAGGCGAGATCCGCTTGTCCGGTCCCGCGATGACGGACAAGCCGATCATCAGTCTGAACTACTTCTCGGACCCCTATGACCTGCCGCTGCTGCTGCGCGCCATGCGCTTCACCCGCCGCATCGGCGAGACAGCGGCGATGCGCGCCGTGACGGCGGCCGAAGTCCATCCGGGCCCGCAGGTGCACAGCGATGACGAGTGGTCAGCCTATATCCGTTCGGTCTGCGAAACGGTCTATCACCCCTGTGGCACGGCGGCGATCGGCCGGGTCGTCAGTCCCGATCTCGGCGTCATGGGCATCGACGGGCTGCATGTCGTCGATGCCTCGGTTTTTCCCTCGCTGATCACAGTCAACATCAACAGCGCCGTCATGATGGTGGCGGAACGCGCCGCCGATCTCATCGCTCAGAGCTGAGTGATGGACACCTTCACCACCGGCTTCTTGCCCCAGGCCATGTCGGCCGCGCGCCTCACCGAGACCCGGATCGTCTCCGCCAGCTGATTGCGATCCTTGCGGCGCGGTTTCGGACTGGAGCCGATGGCGTTCTCGGCCGCTTCGCGCAGGTCGTCCTCGAGTCCCATTGGCAGGCCGTCGGTGATGAGGTCGATGTCGGCGGCCAGATCCTGCTTGGCGTTCAGCACCACGCCCACGAAGACCGCGCCGACGAAGCTCAGCTTCCGACGCTGCCGGGCCGGGCCATCGTCTACCGGTACGATCAGCCGGCCATCGACATGCAACCGGCCGAAGGGCGCCTCGTCGACATCGCGAAGCGGGCCGGGCGCAAGCTTGAAGATGTGACCGTCACGCGGGATCAAGACGTCGCGAATGCCGCAGTCGCGTGCGAAGTTGGCGTGGGCCCGCAGGTGGCGCGGCTCGCCGTGCATGGGGATCAGCGCCGCTGGTCTCAGCCAGGAATAGAGTTCGCGCAGCTCGCCCTGGCGTGGATGACCGGAGGAATGCACCAGCGCGTCATCCGCGGTGATCACGTCGATGTCGAGCCGTGCAAGGTTGTTCTGGATGCGCGACACTTCCTTTTCGTTGCCGGGGATGGTGCGCGAGGAGAAGATCAAGAGGTCGCCGGGTTCCAGCGACACATGCGGGTGCTGGTCCTCGGCAATGCGCGCGATGGCCGCGCGCGGTTCGCCCTGGCTTCCGGTGCAGAGCAGCAGGATCTTGTCGGGCGGCAGGTAGCCGAACTCCTCTTCGTCGAGGAACCTTCCGGCGTCGCTGAGATACCCGCAGGCGCGCGCCGCCTCGATGGTGTTGCGCATGGCGCGGCCGACCACGACCACCTCGCGGCCAACGGCCCGCGCGGCGCGGACCGAGGTTGCGATCCGGTCGACATGCGAGGCGAAGGTGGTGATGGCAACGCGGCCCTTCGCTTCGGCCACGATGCGCTCGATGGTCGCCGCCACATCGGCCTCGGAGGGGGAATGGCCCTCGCGCAGCACATTCGTCGAATCGCAGACGAGGACATCGACACCCGCATCACCGATCTGGCGCAGCCGCGCCTCGTCCATGCCACGGCCCAGCACCGGACTGCGGTCGATCTTCCAGTCGCCGGAATGCAGCACCGTGCCCTGCTTGGTCTTGATCAGCAGGGCCGAGGGCTCGGGGATGGAATGTGTGACCGACACGAACTCGAGATCGAAAGGCCCCACCTTGAACTTCGAACCGAGTGCCTGGACCTTCACCGGCACCTCGTCGTCGAGGCCTGCTTCCTTGAGCTTCAGTGCAAGGATCTGCGCCGCGAAGGGCGAACAATAGACCGGGCACTGCAGCTGCGGCCACAGCCAGGCGACGGCGCCCAGGTGGTCTTCATGTGCGTGGGTGAGCACGATGCCCGCAAGGTTGCGCCTGTCGCTGGCGATGAAGCCGACATCCGGCAGCACCACGTCGATGCCTGGCTCGGTGTCCTCGCCGAACTTCACGCCGAGATCGACCATCAGCCAGCTGCGGTCATCGGCGGGGCCCACGCCGTAGCAATAGCAGTTCATGCCGATTTCGCCGGTGCCGCCCAGCGGCAGGAAGACGAGGTCGTTGCTGTGGTCGAACTTCTTCTTCGCGTTCATGCCTGTCTCAATTCTTCGAGCGCGGCGAAGCGGACTTCGCCGGAATGGACCGGTCGCAGCCTTCCGTCGCCGGTCTGCAGCAGCAGGGCACCATCCGGCGCGATGCCGGCAAAGATGCCGGATGTCGCTTCACCGGCGATGCTGGCTGCAACCTGCCCGCCAATCCCCAGGGCGGCCGCACTCCATGCCGCGCGGATCGCGCCGAACCCTCGCTCCTCATCCCAGATTTTCAAGCAGTTTGAGAGGCTTGAATCAAGTTCCTCAAAAACCGATTCAACCGTGCAGCGCGGCCCCAGGGCGGTGGCCGGATAGGGCGTATCCGTCGGCGCATGAGCGACGTTTATGCCGCAGCCAAGCGCGATGCGGGTGGGTGCCGTGCCGACGACCTCCGAAAGGATCCCGCAGACCTTGGCGCCGCCGATCAGCAGGTCATTGGGCCACTTGATGCGAACGGCCAGATCCGGCCGCAGCCTGCTGACGGCCGCCTGCACCGCCACGGCCGCGACCAGACCCGCCTGCGCGGCGATCTCGGGCCCGGCGGATATGGGAAAGAGGAACGTGGCGTAGAGATTTCCAGGCTCCGAGACCCAGGTCCGGCCCAGGCGGCCACGGCCGCCATCCTGGCGGTCGGCCACCAGCCAGAGCGGACCGTACTCGCCCTGCTCCGCCAGGCGCCGGGCTTCGCTGTTGGTGGAATCGATCCGCTCGAAGTGGAGGACCGGATGTCCGGCCGCCGACTTCAATAGAGCGACTGCGCGGCCTGGGCCGCGAGGTCGATCAGCGGATTGGCGAAGATCACGAAGAGGAGGGTAAAGGCGCCCGCCGCATAGGCGACCAGCTTCACTTCGGGATCCATCTTGTCGAAGGCTTCGGCAGGCTCGTCGAAGTAGATGATCTTCACCACCCGCAGGTAATAGAAGGCGCCAATGACCGACGAGATGACGCCGATGATCGCCATCACGTAGAGGCCGGCCTTCATCGCCGCAAGGAAGACGAAGTACTTGGCGAAGAAACCGGCCAGCGGTGGAATGCCGGCCAGCGAGAACATCAGCATGGAGAGGACGAAGGCCAGACCCTTGTTGCTGCGCGACAGCCCGGCGAGGTCGTTGATCTCCTCAACCTGCAGCCCCTTGCGGCGCATGGCGATGATGCAGGCGAAGGTGCCCAGCGTCATGATCATGTAGATCATCATATAGATGATCACGCCCTGCACGCCCTCCGGCGTTCCGGCGGCGAGGCCTACCAGCGCAAAGCCCATGTTGGCGATCGAGGAATAGGCGATCAGGCGCTTGATGTTGGTCTGGCCAATGGCCGCAAAGGCGCCGAGCGCCATGGATGCGATGGCCATGAAGATCAGGATCTGCTGCCAGTCCGGCACGATCGCGCCGAAGGGCGACACCACCACGCGGATGAAGAGCGCCATCGCGGCCACTTTTGGCGCCGCGGCGAAGAAGGCGGCAACCGGCGTCG
>JAPLOT010000140.1 GCA_026400595.1 Alphaproteobacteria bacterium
AACGGCCCGCAGGGAGTAAGACAATCATGACATCCATGAAACGCATCATCTTTTCAGCTTTGGCGCTCTGCGCGACCGCTGGCCTTGCCGCGGCGCAAGAGATGAAAACCGAGCTGGGCGCCGGCGAAGGCCAGGTCGATATCGTCGCCTGGCCGGGCTACATCGAGCGTGGCCAGACCGACAAGAACTTCGACTGGGTCACGGACTTCGAGGCCAAGACACAGTGCAAGGTGAACATCAAGACGGCCGGCACATCGGACGAAATGGTCGCCCTCATGAACGAAGGCGGTTTTGATCTGGTCACTGCCTCGGGCGACGCTTCGCTTCGCCTCATCTCGGGCAAGCGCGTTCAGCCGATCAACACGGCCCTCATCCCGTCCTGGTTGACAGTGGATGAGCGCCTCCAGAATGCCCCCTGGCACACGGTGGGCGGCGTCCATTATGGCGTGCCCTACCAGTGGGGCGCCAACGTACTGGCCTACAACACCAATGTCTTCAAGGAAGCGCCGACCAGCTGGTCGGTGGTTTTCGAGGAGCAGAACCTTCCGGACGGCAAGTCCAACAAGGGCCGCGTGCAGGCCTTTGACGGACCGATCTACATTGCCGATGCTGCGCTCTATCTGATGGCAAAGAAGCCTGAACTCGGCATCAAGGACCCCTACGAGCTGACGGAGGAGCAATACAAGGCCGCGCTCGACCTGCTGCGCGCCCAGCGCAACATCGTCGGCCGGTACTGGCATGATGCCTTCATCCAGATCGACGACTTCAAGAACGAAGGCGTCGTGGCCTCCTCGTCCTGGCCCTTCCAGGTCAACCTGCTCCAGGCCGACAAGCAGCCTATCGCCTCGACCATTCCGGTCGAAGGCGCCACGGGCTGGGCCGACACGACGATGATGCATGCGGATGCCGCGCATCCCAACTGCGCCTATCTGTGGATGGAGCATTCGATCAATCCGAAACTGCAGGGCGATCTCGCAGCCTGGTTCGGCTCGGTGCCCGCGGTCCCCGCTGCCTGCAAGGGAAATGCGCTGCTGACCGACGCGGGTTGCGAGACCAATGGTTTCGGCAATTTCGAGAAGATCCACTTCTGGCGCACCCCGGTGGCCAAGTGCGAGACGCAGTCTGCGGGTTGCGTGCCCTACTATCGCTGGGTCACCGACATGATCGCCGTTCTCGGCGGCCGCTGATCCTCACGCCACTGCGGCCCCTTCCGATCCGGAAGGGGCCGATCCTTTCGTGCATGCCCGGACCACCCACTTCGCAGGGGCGGGACCACAGAAAAGTTGCCCGCAGAGATGACCACAGCCGTGAGTTTCCAGCACGTGAGCCGCCATTTCGGCAGCGTGCGCGCCGTCGATGACGTCTCGCTCGATATTGTCGAGGGCGAATTTTTCGCCATGCTCGGGCCGTCCGGATCGGGCAAGACGACCTGCCTCCGGCTGATCGCGGGATTCGAACAGCCCACCTCCGGTCACATCGAGATCTTCGGCGAAACGGCCGAGGGCGTGCCGCCCTACCGGAGGAACGTGAACACCGTGTTTCAGGATTATGCCCTCTTCCCGCACATGACGGTGCTGGAGAATGTCGGCTATGGGCTGATGGTCAAGGGAGTGGACAAGGGCACGCGGGATCGCAAGGCCGAAGAAGCCCTTGCCCTCGTGGCCCTTGGCGGATTCGGCACTCGCAGGCCCTCTCAGTTGTCCGGTGGCCAGCGGCAGCGTGTGGCTCTGGCCCGCGCCCTTGTCAATCAGCCAAAGGTCCTGCTGCTCGACGAGCCGCTTGGCGCGCTCGACCTCAAGCTCCGCGAACAGATGCAGGTCGAACTCAAGACACTGCAGCGAAATCTCGGGATCACCTTCGTCTTTGTCACGCACGACCAGGGCGAGGCTCTGTCGATGGCCGATCGTGTGGCCATCTTCAACGAGGGCAAGATCGTGCAGGTCGGGACACCGGAGGATATCTACGAACGCCCGCAGACGCGCTTCGCCGCGGACTTCGTCGGGTCATCGAACGTCCTGTCGCCGGCCTTCAGCAGGGCGGCCGGTGGCCCGGAACGCTGGGCCAGCCTGCGGCCCGAGAAGATCGGCATCCTGCGCGGCCGCGCCAAGTCGCCCGGCAAGGATCACCATGTCGATGTCACGGTGAAGGCCGTGCACTATCAAGGATCCAGCACGCGCCTCAACACCCTCACGCCGGATGGCGAACAGATCAATGTTACAGCGCCGTCGATGCTTGGCCGGTTCAGCGAAGGCGAGGCGCTGACGCTCCACTGGGCGCCTTCTGTCCTGCATGTGATGGAGCAGGAGCCGTGAGCAGTACGGCCGTGTCATCGGACGGAGGCCTGTTTCGCCATATCTCGGATGTCCTGTTCAGGCATCCACGCTGGCTACTCCTTCTTCTGTTGGCGCCGCCGCTGCTCTGGCTCGGCATCGTCTATCTCGGGTCTTTGCTGGCCCTGTTGCTGCACAGCTTCTACTCGATCGACGAGTTCTCCGGCTTCATCGTCTACGAGTTCACGCTGTCGACCTATGCCGAGCTGTTCCGGGC
>JAPLOT010000108.1 GCA_026400595.1 Alphaproteobacteria bacterium
GACGATGAGGATGGCCAGCACCAGCGACGGGATAGCCATGATCAAGTCCATGATGCGGATGATAATGACGTCCACGATGCCGCCGAAGAAGGCAGATGTCAGGCCAAGTGCAATTCCCACCGCCATCGAGACGACCATGACTGACAGGCCGATGAAGAGCGAGACGCGCGCGCCATACATGAGGCGCGAGAGCAGGTCGCGGCCCAGCGCGTCGGTGCCGAGCAGGAAGCGCGGATCGCTGCCCTCCATCCCGATGGGCGGCAGCCGGGTGAAGCCGCGATACTGTTCCAGCGGATCATGCGGCGCCAGGACATTGGCGAAGATCGCGACGAAGAAGATGATGCTGATGATGGTGAGGCCGATCACCGCGCCGCGGTTCTCGCGGAAGGCCCGCCAGAAGGCCGTGAAAGGTCCGGGCGGCGCGGTCGGGGTCTTGAGCGCGGCATCACTTGGCATGGCGGATCCTGGGATTGATGAGGCCATAGAGCAGGTCGATGCAGAGATTGATGAGGATCACGATGGTCGAGATCAGGAGGATGCCGCCCTGCAGGGCCGGATAGTCGCGGCGGCTGATCGACTCGACCAGCCACTTGCCGACGCCTGGCCAGGAGAAGATGGTTTCGGTCAGGACCGCTCCGGCCATAAGGCCGCCCACCTGCAGGCCGAAGACCGTAACCACCGGGATCAGCGCATTGCGGAGGGCATGCACGCCGATGACGCGCGATGAGGAAAGCCCCTTGGCGCGGGCGGTGCGGACATAGTCCTCCTCAAGGACTTCCAGCATGGAGGATCGCGTCATGCGCGCGATGACCGCCAGCGGCACGGTGCCCAGCACGATGGTGGGCAGGATCAGGTGATGCACCGCATCCCAGAAGGCGCCCTTCTGTCCGGACAGCAGGCTGTCGATCAGCATGAAGCCGGTGACCGGTTCATAGTAGTACTTGATCAGGTCGACGCGGCCCGACACCGGCGTGAGGCCCAGCGTGTTCGACATGACGAGAATGAGTATCAGGCCCCACCAGAAGATGGGCATGGAGTAGCCGGCCAGCGCCGTGAACATCAGGCCCTGGTCATAGATGCCGCCGCGCCGCGAGGCGGCGATCACGCCGGCCGGAACGCCCAGACCCACAGCGAAGATCATGGCGCAGATGCTGAGTTCGAGCGTGGCTGGAAACAGCGTGAAGAACTCGTGCAGGATAGGTGTCTTGGAAATGATCGAGGTGCCGAAGTCGCCGTGCAGGATGCCCCAGACATAGTCGAAGAACTGCTTCCAGATCGGCTGGTCGAGGCCCATCTCGTGGCGCAGTTCCGCCAGCCGCTCGGGCGAGATACCGCGTTCGCCGCGCCGCACCTCGATCGGATCGCCCGGAACCAGGCGGATCATGATGAAAGTCACGAACATGAGGGCGAAAAACGTCGGCAGCGTGAGGAGCAGACGCTTCAGGAGAAATCGAAACATGCGGATCTGTCGTCCGTGAGAGAGGAAGCGGGCCCATAGGCCCGCTTCCCTGTCAGCCGGTGATTACTCGGCGATATCGACGTTCTGGAACTCGTGCGAGCCGAAGGGGCTGATCTTGTAGCCCTGGACCTCCTTGCGCAGCGGTTCGAAGACGGTCGAGTGGGCCACGTTGAGCCACGGAACCTCGGCTGCCACGATCTGCTGCGCCTCGACATAGAGCTTGGTGCGCTCATCCTTGTCGGAGATCTCGGCGGCCTTGTTCACAACTTCCTGGAAGCGGGCATTGCACCACTTCGGAATGTTGTTGGCATTTGGCTTGCCTTCCGCGTTGCAGCCCAACAGCACGGCGAGGAAGTTGTCCGGATCGCCGTTGTCGCCGGTCCAGCCGAGCAGCCCCATCTGGTGCTCGCCCGCCTGCATGCGCTTGCGGTACTCGCCCCATTCGTAGGAGACGAGTGTCGCCTCGATGCCCACTTTCGCGAGATCCGCCTGCATCATTTCCGCCATGCGCTTGGCATTCGGATTGTACGGGCGCTGCACCGGCATCCACCAGATGTCGGTCTTGAGGTTTTCGACGCCAGCCGCCTTCAGCATCTCCTTGGCCTTTTCCGGATTGTATTCG
>JAPLOT010000225.1 GCA_026400595.1 Alphaproteobacteria bacterium
CTGTAGCAGGTTCTCGATCTCGGCCGGATAAATGTTCTCGCCACCGCGGATGATCATGTCGCGCAGCCGTCCGCCGGCGATGACGAGATGGCCCGTTGCGGTGAAATAGCCGAGGTCGCCACTGCGCAGCCAGCCGCCCTCGAGGATGGTTTCCGCCGTCTCGTCCGGCTTCTTGTAGTAGCCCTGCATCACCATCGGCCCGCGCCCCTGCAACTCGCCGATCTGTCCCGCCGGTAGCGACTGAAGCGTCACCGGATCGACGATGCGGAGCTCGTAACCCGGCAGAGCCGTACCCGCGGTCTCCCAGCGCAGCGGATCATCCGTGGACGGACAGGTAAACAGCGTCGATCCCTCGGTCTGGCCATAGACCTGGCAGAGGCCCGGCATCGGAAACTCTTCGGCGCAGCGCAGCAGAACGTCGGGATTGCAGTCCGCGCCGCCGCAGGTGCCGCCGCGCAATGACGACAGATCGTAGGCTGGCCGTGCCGGATGATCGAGCATGGCAAGATAGGAAGTCGGCACGCCCGACAGATGCGTGCAGCGCTCGGCTTCGATCACGCGGAACATGATCTCGGGATCGAAGCCCGCCACGCCGACGTAGGCGACCCCCGTCTGAAGCGCGCCCAGCAGATTGAGGATGCAGCCGGCGCAGTGGAACAGCGGGATGATCGAGGTCCAGCGGTCGCCCGCCCGCAGCCCCAGCCGCGCGGCAGCGCCACGCGCGTCCATCATCATGGCGCGGTGGCTGAGCAGCGCGCCCTTGGGAAAACCGGTCGTGCCCGAGGTGTAGAGCAGTGCCGCCGTGTCCTCCGGTGTCGAAGGTTGCGGCGTGAAGCCATGGCGCTGGGCGATCAGCCCCGGATAGTCGTCTTCAAACGTGAAGACATGGCGGAGCAGCGGCAACTGCGGCCTGAGCGCCGTGACGTTGTCGAGATAGGGATTGGAGCGATAGGCCGTGGAGCAGATGAGCGCCCGCGCGTCCGACTGCTGCAGGGCATAGGCGAGGTCATCCTTGCGGCAATGGGTGTTGAGCGGCACGAACACCGCTCCGAGCGCCGCGCAGGACATCTGTACGATGGCCCATTCGACTCTATTCTCGGCCAGCAGCGCGATGTGATCGCCGCGCGACAGCCCCTGTGCCGCCAGCGCCCCAGCCAGGGCAAGAGCAGTGTCGCGGTATTGCCGGAAGCGCAACCGCGCCGTCTGGTGCGGAAACACCAGGACCTCGGCATCGGGCCAGCGCCGTGCCGCCGCCTCCAGTGCCAGCCAGGGATGATCGGGCTCGCTCATCCCGCCAGGCTAGCGGCAGCCGAGTTCGGCGAGAAGCCCCGGCACGAAGCGCGTGAAGGCGCCCTCCGCGATGAGTTCGGCCACGGCCTCCGTGTCGGTTGCGAATTCGCGGTCCTCGTCGCGCCGCGCCGCCTTGCTGCGGATGACGGCATGGGCCTCTTCCAGCAGTGTGGAGGATACCAGCGGACGGCGGAACTCCAGCCCTTCGGCCGCGGCCATCAGTTCGATCGCGATGATGCGCGCGAGATTGGCCGTCATGGGGCCGAGCCGACGCGCCCCGTGGGTGGCCATCGAGACGTGGTCCTCCTGGTTGGCCGAGGTCGGCGCCGAATCTACCGAGGCCGGATGCGACATCTGCTTGTTCTCGCTCATCAGCGCCGCGGCCGTGCATTGCGGGATCATGAAGCCCGAATTCAGCCCCGGATTTCGGATCAGGAAGGGAGGCAGCAGCGAGATGGAGGAATCGATCAGCGCCGCGATGCGCCGCTCCGAGAGCGAGCCGATCTCAGCAATGGCCATGGCCGTCATGTCGGCGGCGAAGGCCACGGGCTCGGCATGGAAGTTTCCGCCCGACAGTACCGCGCCATCCTCCGCGAAGACGAGCGGATTGTCGGAGACCGCATTGGCCTCGATGGTGAGCATGCGGGCCGCCTGGGCAAGCAGATCGAGACAGGCGCCCATCACCTGTGGCTGGCAACGGAAGGAATAAGGATCCTGTACCCGGTCGTCGTCGGTCAGATGCGAGGCGCGGATCTGGCTGCCGGCCAGGAGCCTGCGGTAGTGCGCGGCGGCCAGCTGCTGGCCGGGATGCGGCCGCAGCGCATGGATGCGCGGATCGAAGGGCGTGTCGGAACCCATGATGGCGTCGACCGAGAGCGCCCCCGCCAGAACGGCGGCGGCGGCACTGCGTTCCGCGGCCATGAGGCCGGCCAGCGCCAGGGCGGTCGAGACCTGCGTCCCGTTGAGCAGCGCCAGCCCTTCCTTGGGGCCGAGCGCGACGGGTTTGGACTTTGCCACAGCCAGCGCGTCGGCGCCGTTCAGACGCTTGCTCTTCAAAGTCGCAGCGCCTTCCCCGATGAGCACGAGGCTCATGTGGGCCAGGGGCGCCAGATCACCGGAGGCGCCGACCGACCCCTGTCCGGGAATGATCGGCAGCACGTCATGATTGATGAGGGCGGCCAGCGCGGCCATGGCGTCGAGCGAGATGCCCGACGCTCCCTGGGCCAGCGCATTGAGCTTGAGCAGGAGAATGAGGCGCACCACGCCCGCCTCCAGCGGCGCGCCGACGCCCGCTGCATGCGAGCGCACGATGTTGATCTGCAGCTGCGAGAGATCGGAAGCGGCGATGCGGGTCTTGGCCAGCTTGCCGAAGCCCGTGTTGACGCCATAGATCGCCTCGCCCGTGGTGAGCAGGCGCTGCACCGTCTCGGCGCTGCGCCGGATCTTGCTCTCTGCGGGCGCCGTGAGGGTCACGGCGATGGGGCCGTCAAGTGCTGCGCGCGCGTCGTCGAGAGTGAGCGGGCGGTCTCCGATGCGGATCATGCTGTGAGCCTCTTCACGGCGGCGCGGAACGCTCTCGCGACCTGCTCCTCGCGGATGTGCACGCGGTCCTTCACCACATGGGTGCCGCCGACGATGACGTCCTTCACGCAAGCGTTGCCGCCCGAGAAGATCCAGCTGTCCAGCGCGTCGTCGCGGGATCTGCCGATGAGAGCCGGGTGGTCGGCGTCAAGCACCGTGATGTCGGCCCGGCGGCCGGGCGCGATCGCACCCACCGGCTGCGCCATGGAGACGGCGCCGCCGCTGCAGACCGCATCGAAAAGCGTACGCCCGGTCGACTGGCCGGGACCGCCCGCCAGCGCGTTGCGGGTGCGGTCGCGCAGGCGTTGCGAATATTCCAGAATGCGGATGTCCTCGGCGGGCGAAACGGAGATATGGCTGTCGGAGCCAATGGCGATGGCGCCGCTGGCCTTCATGTAGTCCACCGCCGGGAAGATGCCATCGCCCAGATTGGCTTCAGTGGTGGGGCAGAGCCCGGCGATGGCCCCGGAGCGGGCCAGCCGAGCGGTTTCCCCGGCCGTCATGTGGGTGGCATGAATGGCGGTCCAGCGCGGCGAAACGTCGAAGCTGTCGAGCATGAGATCGACCGGCCGTTTGCCGGACCAGGCGAGGCAGTCGTCGACTTCCTTGGTCTGCTCGGCCACATGGATATGGACGGGGGCCGTCGTGTCGATCCCCGCCAGAACCTCGGCCAGGAGCTCCGTCGTGACCGCCCGCAGCGAGTGCGGCGAGAGGCCGAGGCGGCGCAGCGGATGGCCTGCGACGGCGCCGCGCAGGGTCTCCTGGATCTTCAGGTAGCGTCCGGCGTCATTGACGAAGCGGCGCTGCCCGGCGATCGCAGGCTGCCCGCCGAAACCGCCGTGATTGTAGAGCGTCGGCAGAAGGGTGATGGCGATCCCCGCCGTCTCTGCCGCGGCCAGGCAGCGGAGCGAGAGTTCGGCCGGATTGGCATAGGGCGCCCCGTCCGGCTGGTGATGCAGGTACTGGAACTCGCCCACCACCGAGAATCCGGACTTCAGCATCTCGACATAGAGCTGGGCGGCAACGGCTTCGAGGTCTTCCGGACCCAGCTTTAGGGCGAAGCCATACATGACTTCCCGCCAGGTCCAGAAACTGTCAGCACCCGGACCGGCCTTCTCGGCCAGCCCCAGCATGAAGCGCTGATGGGCGTGGGAATGGACATTGGGGACTGCAGGCACCGCAATTCCGTTGATGTGCCGACCCTCCTTGCTGCCGGGCGTGACGGCGGC
>JAPLOT010000388.1 GCA_026400595.1 Alphaproteobacteria bacterium
CCAATCGTTGCCGCGCTTGCCAAGGCCGCCGAAGCCGGCAAGTCGGTCATGGCGCTGGTCGAGCTCAAGGCGCGCTTCGACGAGGAAGCCAATATCCAGTGGGCACGCGATCTCGAACGCGCCGGCGTGCAGGTGGTATTCGGCTTCATCGAACTCAAGACCCACGCCAAGGTCTCGATGGTGGTGCGGCGCGAAAGCGGCCAGATGCGCACCTATGTGCATTTTGGCACCGGCAACTACCATCCGATCACTGCGAAGATCTACACCGATCTGTCCTTCTTCACCTGCGATCCGGCGCTTGCGCGCGACGCCGCGCGCCTGTTCAACTACATCTCCGGATATGCGCAGCCCGAAGATCTCGAGAAGATCGCGCTGTCGCCCATCGGTCTGAAGGCAAGGCTGCTGGAGCACATCGACGAGGAGATCGCCCACGCGCGGGCAGGGCGGCCCGGCCAGATCTGGGCCAAGATGAACTCGCTGGTCGATCCCGGCATCATCGATGCGCTCTATCGAGCCTCGCAGGCGGGCGTTCAGATCGACATCGTGGTGCGCGGCATCTGCTGCCTGCGGCCCGGCGTTCCAGGCCTGTCGGAGACCATCCGTGTCAAGAGCATCGTCGGTCGTTTCCTCGAACATTCGCGCATCGTGTGCTTCGGGGCCGGGCAGGTGCTGCCGCACAACAAGGCAAAGGTCTACATCGGCTCGGCCGACTGGATGCAGCGCAACCTTCACCGCCGGGTCGAGACCTTGATCCCCATCGAGAATCCGACAGTGCATGACCAGATCCTCGACCAGATCATGGTCGCCAATTTCAAGGACAACCAGCAGAGCTGGATCCTCCTGCCTGACGGCACGTCGCGCCGCGTCGTGCCTGGGCCGGACGAGGAACCCTTCAATGCTCACGAATACTTCATGACAAACCCGTCGCTCTCTGGACGCGGGCGCTCGCTCGCAGGTAATGTCCCGCCCGAGATCGTCGGCGGGACCAAGAAGAATACCAGGACCAAGAAGTGAGCTGGCACAAAGGCTACCGTACTGAAGCGCCCAAGTATCGTCCTGTCGCAGTGGTGGATATCGGGTCCAATTCCGTCCGCCTCGTCGTTTATGATGGCCTGAGGCGTTCCCCGACACCGGTTTTCAACGAGAAGATCCTCTGTGGCCTCGGTCGCGGCGTGGCGACGAAGGGGCGGCTTGGCGAGGAGGGGACTGTCCGCGCCCTGGCGGCGCTCAGGCGATTCAGGGCAATCGCGCGCCAGATCGGGGCCCGCCAGGTCTATGCCGTGGCCACGGCCGCTGCCCGCGAAGCATCCAACGGCGAAGCCTTCATCGCCAAGGCTGAAAGAGCCTTGGGCTGCAACATCGATGTCCTGACGGGCAAGGAGGAAGCGCGCTACGCCGCGCTCGGCGTCATGGCCGGCATTCCGGAGGCCGATGGCATTGCCGGCGATCTCGGCGGCGGCTCGCTCGAGCTGGTCGATATCCGTGACGGAAGGATCCAGGACGGCATTACGTTGCCTATCGGCCCTCTGCGGCTGATCGACATGTCTGGCGGTTCCATCGCCAAGGCCCGCGAGATCGTCGATGACTATCTCGGGAAGGCGCCGATCCTCGAGAAGCTGAAGGGCAGGACCTTCTATGCCGTGGGCGGTACGTGGCGAAACCTCGCCAAGCTGCACATGGCGCAGAACCACTATCCGCTTCACGTCCTGCATTGCTATCGCCTCACGCGTCAGCAGACCGCGTCGGTGTCCAACCTGATCGCCCATCTCTCACCGGTCTCGCTGAAGGATATTCGCGAGGTCTCGAAGAGCCGCGCCGATACCATGCCCTATGGCGCCCTGGTGCTCGAGCGCCTGATGGAGCACAGCCAGCCGGACGCCGTGGAGATATCGGTCTATGGCGTACGCGAAGGTCTGCTCTATTCGAAACTGCCGCGCCGCAAGCGGGACAGCGATGCCCTGCTGTCCTCCTGCTGGGATTTCGCGAGGCGCTATGCACGGTCTCCGGAGCACGAACTCGAACTCTGCGACTGGACCGATCAGCTCTTTGGCGAAGGCAAGCTGAAGGAAACGCCGGAGCAGCGCCGGCTGCGTTATGCGGCATGCCTTCTCGCCGATATCGGCTGGCGGGCCCATCCCGACTATCGCGCCCAGAGATCTCTGGGCATGATCTCGCAGGCGGCCTTCGTCGGCGTTGATCATCCTGGCCGCGTCTTCCTCGCCTTGACGATCTTCTGTCGCTACGAGGGCGAAAGGCTGGAGGACGACCTCACGCGTCTGCTCGACGACGACGCCAATTCGCGGGCTCACCTGCTCAGCAACGTGTTTCGCCTCGCCTATATTCTCTCGGCTGCCATGCCTGGCATGCTGCCGCGCATCAGGCTGGAGCTGGGCGGCAACAAGACTCTGGTGCTGCGGCTGCCGAGGAAGCTGGCCGATCTGTCTGGCGAGCGTGTCGAGAAGCGCCTTCTCGGCCTCGCGAACGAACTCGGCCGTTCAGGCAAGATCGTCATCGGCTGAAGCGCTGCAGATTGCCTACTCGGCGGCTTCGGCCTTGGGGATGTCCTGCCTGACGATGGTGACCTTGCCATCGCGCAGGCCGATCATCGCGCGGCCGGCCTTGATGTCGAGCGCCAGGTTTCCGAACACCTCGCAGCGCCAGCCATGCCTCAGGGCCACGTCCGCCGCGTCGTTCTCGGCAATGGCCTCGATGTCCGACGAGCTGGCGATCAGCTTCGGCGCGATGCCTTCCTGTCCGCAGACGACCTTGAGGGCCAGCTTCAGGATCTCGGCCGTGGCCTGAGTCTGTTCCGACACGTCGTCGCGGCCGTTGTCGAGCGCGGGCAGGGATTTCGGGTCGGCTTCCAGTCCGGCCTTCACGGCCGTGAGAATGGCGTCGCCGGTGCGCGAATTGGCGAAGCCCTTTGGAAGCGCGCGCAGTTCGCCCAGCGCCTGCCGGGATTGCGGCATCTGCACGGCGATCTCGGAAATCGCGTCGTCCTTGAGGATGCGCGATCGCGGGACATTTTTCTCGCGGGACTCATGCTCGCGCCAAGCCGAGACAGCGACGAGCACGCCGAGCTGCTTTTTCGACTTGAGGCGGACCTTGATGCGGCGCCAGGCGTCTTCGGGTTCGGTGCGATAGGTGGCCGGGTTGGTCAGGATGTCCATTTCCTCGCGTAGCCAGTGCTCGCGGCCGGTGCTGTCGAGCTGCAGCTTGAGCTGCGCGTAGACGACGCGCAGGTGGGTGACATCGGCCAGCGCATAGGCGAGCTGCTTGTCGGTAAGCGGCCGGCGCGACCAGTCGGTGAAGCGCGACGACTTGTCGATCTGGGCCTTGGCCAGCTTGCGCACGATGGCCTCGTAGCCGACCTGATCGCCGAAGCCGCAGACCATGGCGGCGATCTGGGTGTCGAACACCGGGCGCGGAACGATGCCCGCCCGATGGACCATGATCTCGATGTCCTGCCGCGCCGCGTGGAAGACCTTGAGGACGTCTGGCTTGCTCATCAGGTCGAAGAAGGGCTGAAGGTCGAGACCCGGTGCGAGGGGATCGATCAGTCCCGTGACGTCGGACCCGGCCAGCTGGATCAGGCAGAGGTCGGGCCAATAGGTCGACTCGCGCATGAATTCCGTGTCGACGGTGACAAACTCGTCCCGCCCCAGGTCGGAGCAGAGCCGCGCCAGCGACTCGGTGTCGGTAATCAGCTTCATGGGCGCCAAGGGAAGCGCGCGGATGCGTCGGGGTCAATGGATTTCCTGTCCGGAACAGGCTTGATCGAATGTTTATTATGAATCAGAATGTTAACGGTAGAACTTCGGCCCTTGGTCGAACTGTTGTGCGGGTTGGCAAAGGTGCCATGCGATGGCGGTCTGGCAGGCCCCTGTGGTGACGACCGTGGTTACCACGGCGGGCGGATCATTCCCTTGACTTGCCCGCGCTTCCCTTGCATAAGTCGCGCACTCAGAGGGCCCGGTCACAAGCCGGGCTCGATGGCGTTTGGCTCAAGCAACGGTTTGTCCTCCTTCTGGGCGGGCGATTCAGGGGGAGTGTCCCGAGCGGCAAAGGGGGCGGACTGTAAATCCGCTGGCTTCGCC
>JAPLOT010000054.1 GCA_026400595.1 Alphaproteobacteria bacterium
GGCCTTCTCGGGCGGCGTCGACGCCGGCCTGCTGATCCAGGAAAGCGCCAAGGCCGCAGGCATCGACATCAACCTGATCCGCGAGCCGGCCGACGGCTACTGGGACAATGTCTGGCTCAAGAAGCCCTGGAGCCTGTGCTACTGGGGCGGCCGTCCGGTGGCCGACATGTTCATGTCGGTGTCGCTGGCAGCCGGCGCGCCGTGGAACGACACGCGCTGGAACAACGAGCGCTTCAACGAGCTGCTGCTCGCGGCCCGTGCGGAAACGGACGATGCCAAGCGTGCGGCCATGTATTCGGAGGCCCAGCAGCTGGTCCACGATGACGGCGGTCAGATCGTGCTGATGTTCAACAACTACGTCGGCGCGTTGTCCACCAAGGTGGGCCATGGCGAGTTCAACACCGACTTCGACCATGATGGCGGTTACATGTGGGAGCGGTGGTGGATGGCCTAACGGCAGCTGCCTAACCTTACATAAATTTGTGTTTCGGAGGCCCCGTCAAGCAATTGACGGGGCCTTCGCTGCATGAGAGGCTCAACGCAACGTTATGATGCCGCAAGCGGAGGAAGACTCATTGCGGTAGCCTTGGCGCGGTTCATGGCCACGAGAAAAACTCGGGCGTCCCATGAATTGAATTTGTGTCTCGAGAGTTTCGAGACCGGCACGGGACATCAATAGAGAGGGAAGCAAATGACAGAGACGGAACAGAAACTGAAGCAGGCCGCGAAGCTGGCTGGCCGCGGCAAGATTTCGCGCCGCGAATTCACCCAGCTGGCGCTGGCCTCTGGCCTCACCCTGGCCGCGGCGAACACCATGTTCACCACTGCGGCACGCGCCGAACCCAAGAAGGGCGGCACCTTCAAGCTTGGCCTCGCACATGGCTCGACCACCGACTCCATGGATCCCGGGCTGTATTACGACCAGTTCACCGGCACTGCCCTGTGGGGCACGCTCGCCAACAGCCTGACTGAAATCGATGCCGCCGGTAATGTCGTGCCGGATCTGGCCGAAAGCTTCGAGCCCGCCGATGGCGCGAAGAAGTGGGTCTTCAAGCTGCGCAAGGGCGTTACGTTCCATAACGGCAAGCCGGTGACGGCCGACGACGTCGTGGCCTCGTTCATGCACCACCGTGGGGCGGATTCCAAGTCTGCGGCCAAGTCCCTTCTCGATCCGGTGACATCGATCAAGGCCGACGGTGCGGAGACCGTGATCTTCGAACTGACGAGCGGCAACGCCGACTTCCCCTACATCGCATCCGACTATCACATTCCGATCCTGCCGCGGAAGGACGACGGTACGGCCGACTGGGAGTCCGGCAACCGCACCGGCCCCTATGTGCTCGAAAAATTCGAGCCCGGCGTGAGCTGCACCTTCAACAAGAACCCGAACTACTTCAAGTCCGACAAGGGCTGGTTCGATCGCGTCGAATTCCTCGCCATCAAGGATGTCACGGCGCGCACCAACGCGCTCAACACCGGCGAAACCCAGTATCTGCATCGCGCCGATCTGAAGACGCTGGATCTCCTGAAGCAGAACCCCAACGTCGCCATCTTCGAGAAGACCGGCTACGGCCACTACATCTACGTGATGAACGTGACCGCAAAGCCCTTCGACAACCAGGATGTGCGCAACGCCATCAAGTATTCCCTCGACCGCGAGGAGATCCTGGCCAAGGTGTTCAGCGGCTACGGCTCGGTCGGCAACGACAATCCGATCGCGCCCACCGTCAAGTTCGCCGTCGATCCGCAGCCCAGGCACGTCTATGATCCCGAGATGGCCAAGAGCCTGCTCAAGAAGGCCGGCCTCGAGTCGCTCTCCTTCGACCTGTCGGTATCGGACGCCGCCTTCACGGGCGCGGTCGATGCGGCCCTGCTGTGGAAGGAAAAGGCCAAGGCCTGCAACATCGACGTGAACGTGATCCGCGAGCCGGACGACGGCTACTGGGACAATGTCTGGCTCAAGAAGCCTTTCGTGGCCTCCTACTGGGCAGGACGTCCCACCTGCGACTGGATGTTCACCACTGCCTATGCCGCCGACGCGGCCTGGAACGACACGTTCTGGAAGAACCCGCGCTTCAACGAACTGCTGGTGGCAGCGCGCGCCGAGACCGATGAGGCCAAGCGCGCGGCCATGTATGCCGAGATGCAGCAGCTGGTGCATACCGATGGCGGCTTGGTGAACGTCGTGTTCAACAACTTCGTCGATGCCCATGCCGCCAATCTTGGCCATGGCGAGACCGCGGCCAACTGGCCGATGGACGGCATGAAGATCACTGAGCGCTGGTGGTTCACCTCGTAAGTCGAGGTTCGCTCTGCTGGAACGTCCTGAACCGGGGTGTCATGCACCCCGGTTCTTTTTTGCGTCGAGAGGTGAAGAATTTTGGCTAGCGTCGCCGGGTTGTTCTGCTAGTCTAACCCTGAAGGGCACGTCGAGAGGCCCGATCGGGGGAATGAATGCATCCTGTCCTGCGGACGGTGCTGCAGCGTCTGGGCCTGGGTTTGCTCACGCTCTTCATCGTTTCAATTGTGATCTTCATGTCGCTGGAATTGCTGCCCGGCGGCTTTGCCGAAGCTATTCTCGGACAGGGCGCCACGCCTGAGACGGTGGCCGCCTTCAACAAGGAAATCGGCCTCGACCGCCCCGCCTATGTCCGCTACGTCGAGTGGATCGCCGGCGTGGTGCGCGGCGACTTCGGCTCTTCCTATGCCGGCCTCGGCGGGTCCATCAAGCGCAGCGTCACCGAGATGATCGCGCCCCGGCTCTACAACACCTTCTTCCTCGCCATCGTGACGGCCATCTTCGCCGTGCCGCTCTCCCTGTTCCTCGGTGTCATGGCGGCGCTCTATCGCAACAGCTTCTATGACCGCACCGTGAATGCGGTCACGCTCACCACCATCGCCGCACCCGAATTCTTCATCGCCTATATCCTGATGTTCATCTTCGCGGTGAAGCTGCGCTGGTTCTATCCCACCTCGACGGTCAGCGAGTCGACGGGCTTCGTCGAACACCTCTATCGCGCCGCCTTGCCGGCCATCACGCTGACCCTCGTCATCGTCGCCCACATGATGCGCATGACACGCGCGGCGATCATCAACCTGCTGGCCAGTCCCTACATCGAAATGGCCCAGCTCAAGGGCATACCGAACCGCGAAGTCATCATGAAGCATGCATTGCCCAACGCCTGGGCGCCGATCGCCACGGTCATCGCCTTCAACCTGGCCTATCTGGTGGTCGGCGTGGTGGTGGTCGAAGTGGTCTTTGTCTACCCCGGCATCGGGCAATTGATGGTCGACTCCGTCTCGAGCCGTGACATGCCGGTGGTGCAGGCCTGCGCCTTGATCTTTGCGGCCACCTACATCCTGCTCAATCTCTCCGCCGACATTGTGTCGATCATCACCAACCCGCGATTGCTGCATCCCAAATGACCAGTCAACCCGCAGATCTTCGCGTCATCCGCGCAAGGCGCAGCTTCTCCGAGAACGCCTGGAGGACGCTCAAGACCGCGCCCTTCACCGCCTGGCTCGGCATGATCATCATTCTGGTCTATGCCATCGCCGCGCTCTTCGCGCCCTGGATCGCGCCCTTTGGGGAGTCGGAGATTGTCGGCAAGCAGTACCTGCCGCCCTCTGCCGAATTCTGGTTCGGCACCGACCAGATCGGCCGCGACATGTTCTCGCGCGTCATCTACGGCGCCCGCAACACCATCGGCATCGCGCTGGCGACCACGCTCCTGTCCTTCATCATCGGCGGCACGCTCGGCGTTCTCACCGCCCTCAAGCGCGGCTGGCTTGACCAGACCATCTCGCGCATCGTCGATGCCTTCCTCGCC
Organism: Alphaproteobacteria bacterium; assembly: GCA_026400595.1. GTDB lineage: Bacteria > Pseudomonadota > Alphaproteobacteria > Rhizobiales > Aestuariivirgaceae > Aestuariivirga. The sequence continues at coordinate 3,831 of JAPLOT010000054.1, forward strand.
ATCCCGGTGCTGATCTTTGCGCTGATGCTGCTTGCCGTCTTCGGCAAGAGCGTCTTGCTGCTGATCCTCATCCTGGCCTTGCTCGACTCCACCCGCGTCTTCCGCCTCGCCCGTGCCACGGCGCTCAACGTGGTGGTGATGGACTATGTCGAGTCCGCAAGGCTGCGCGGCGAGGGCACCGGCTGGATCATCTTCAAGGAGATCCTGCCCAACATCCTGCCGCCGATGATCACCGAGTTCGGCCTGCGCTTCTGCTTCGTCTTCCTCACCATCTCGGCGCTGTCCTTCCTCGGCGTCGGCATCCAGCCGCCCACCGCCGACTGGGGGTCCATGGTGGCCGAAAGCAAGACGCTGATCACCTTCGGCCGCGCCCAGCCGCTGATTCCGGCGGCCTGCATTGCCATCCTGACGGTCGGCGTGAACTTCGTGGTCGACTGGTTCCTGCACAAGACAAGCGGATTGCGCGAATGAGCACCGAGAAGAAACGCGTCAAGGGCGAGGTCCTGCTCGAGATCAGGGGCCTCAAGATCGAAGGCAGCAGCGACGGTGTCTGGCACCCGATCGTCAAGGGCGTCGACCTCACGCTGCGCCGCGGTGAAGTGTTGGGACTCATCGGTGAATCAGGTGCCGGCAAGTCCACCATCGGGCTTGCGGCGATGGGCTTTGCCCGCCCCGGTTGCCGCATTGTCGACGGCAGCATCGTGTTTGACGGGATCGATCTGCGCGCGGCATCCGATGAGGCGCTGCGGGAACTGCGCGGGTCGCGCATCGCCTATGTGGCGCAGAGTGCGGCCGCCAGCTTCAATCCCGCCCATCGGCTCATCGAGCAGACGGTGGAAACCGCGGTGCGGCATGGCATCAAGAGCCGGGCCGACGCGGAGGCCGACGCGCGCGATCTCTACAAGCGCCTGCAGCTGCCCAAGCCCGACACGATCGGCGACCGTTATCCTCACCAGGTTTCGGGCGGCCAGCTCCAGCGGGCCATGACGGCCATGGCCATGTCCTGCCGGCCAGACCTCATCATTTTCGATGAACCCACAACCGCGCTCGACGTCACCACCCAGGTGGAAGTGCTGGCGGCGATGCGCGACATTGTCGAGCAGTTCAATACGGCGGCGATCTATATCACCCACGATCTGGCGGTCGTGGCGCAGATGGCCCATCGCATCATGGTGCTGCGCCATGGCAAGGAAGTCGAGCAGGCGCCAACCCGCGAGATGTTGAAGGAGCCGAAGGAAGATTACACCAAGACGCTCTGGGCGGTGCGCAAGCTGGGCAAGCCCGAGTCGATCAGCGACGATATCGTGCTGCGGGTGCATGAGGTGGATGCCAGCTACGGCCCCGGCATGAAGGTCTTGGACAATGTCACGGTTCAGCTTCCGCGCGGACGCACCGTTGCCGTGGTGGGCGAATCCGGCTCCGGCAAGTCCACCCTGGCCCGTGCCATCACCGGCCTGCTGCCGCCGACCAAGGGCGAGATCTACTTCAACGGAAAACCGCTTCCCCGCGCGCTGAAGGATCGCGACAAGGATACGCTGCGGCGCATCCAGATGATCTATCAGTCGGCGGATACGTCGCTCAACCCGCGCCAGACCATCCGCGATCTCATCGGCCGCCCGATCGAGTTCTATCTCGGCCTGAAAGGCGCGGAGTGCGACCGCCGCGTTGTCAAGCTGCTGGAAGCCATCGAGCTTTCGGAACACTATATCGACCGCCTTCCCGGCGAGCTGTCCGGCGGACAGAAGCAGCGTATCTCGATTGCGCGGGCGCTGGCAGCCGAGCCCGAGATCATCATCTGCGACGAGGTGACATCGGCGCTCGACCAGATCGTGCAGGAGGAAATCCTCACCCTGCTCATGCGCCTGCAGAAGGAAACCAACGTTTCCTATCTCTTCATCACCCATGACATCGCCACGGTTCGCGCCATCTCCGACGAGATCGTGGTGATGCATCAGGGCAAGGTGGTGCAGCAGGGTCCGAAGACCAAGGTGCTGAACCCGCCCTATCCCGCCTATACCGAACTGCTCCTGTCCTCGGTGCCGGAGATGGATCCGGACTGGCTGACGCGCCTTCTCGAAAAGCGCGCCGCCAAGTCCCGCGAGAAGGCCTAGCCTGATCTCTTCGCCTTGCGGTGCGAGGCCAGGCCTTTTCCGATCTCTTGACTTTATTCCTATTCTGTTCTATGCGAGCAGAATGGACTGGGCTCTGGCCATCGAACGCAACCGCCTTCCCCTGCTGCGCATCGTGGCGGCCCTCTTCGGCATGATCGGCCTTGGCGATGGCGGTGCGGTGGCGCGCCTGTCGCGGCCCGTCTACCGGGCGGTACTGATGGTGCTGCGCCCGGCGGAAGCGGCGGTGCGGCGGCTGATCGTGGTTGCGGCCCGCGGGATGGTGGTGACGCCGAAGACGCCCCGCCCGGCAGTGGCGGGGCGCATGATTTCTTCCCGCAAGGGACAAGGGCGAGTCTCGTTTCAGCTCTTCGACCCGCGCCGGGTTCTGCCCGGAAACCATGGCCGTTACGACGCGGGCGCCAGGGGCAATCCTCGCATCCATGTCGTCGATGTGGGTTTCGATCCCCGCATTCCC
>JAPLOT010000551.1 GCA_026400595.1 Alphaproteobacteria bacterium
GGCGCATATTCGGAAACAGGAATGGACAGCATGGCGGGCGCCAGCATGACCACGCCGCGGGCCTGGCCAAGCTTCAGCGTGGCACGCGCATCGGTGTTGACGAAGGTTTCCTCCACCGCCGCTTCATCAGGTTCATGGGCGCGGATGACCGCGACAAGCTGCGAGTGGATTTGCAGCAGGCGTTCGGCGAGTGGCGCATCGGCATCGGAGTGAACCGAACCGTCAGCCACATAGGAGAGCCGCTGACCCTCCGAGGCGATCACGCCCCAGCCGGTGTTGCGCAGGCCCGGATCGATGCCGATGATTCGCACCATCGGCGAATCCTAGCAGATCACGCGTCGCCGAGCTTGGCCATGATCTCGTCCGAGATGTCGGCGTTGGAAAAGACCACCTGAACGTCGTCGTCCTCGTCGAGGCCGTCGACCAGCTTCATCAGGCTTTCGGCCTTTTCCTGATCGACCGGCGCGAGAGTCTGCGGCTTCCACACGACCTTCACGCTTTCGGCGTCGCCGAACTTCGCGGCCATGGCGGAGGACACCTCGCCGATCGACTCGAAGGCGCAGGTGATGGTGTGGACCGACTCGTCGGAGGCCACATCGTCGGCCCCCGCCTCGATCGCCGCCTCCAGCATGGCATCGGCCGAGGCCTTGGCAACGGGATAGAGGATCTCGCCCACGCGGTTGAACATGAAGGCGACCGAACCGGATTCGCCGAGGTTGCCGCCGTACTTGGTGAAGAGCGCACGGACATTGGAAGCCGTGCGGTTGCGGTTGTCGGTCAGCGCCTCGACGATGACGGCAACGCCGCCGGGGCCGTAACCCTCGTAGCGCACGGAATCGTAGCTCTCGGCATCGCCGCCCTGCGCCTTCTTGATGGCCCGCTCGATGTTGTCCTTTGGCAGGTTCTCGGCGCGGGCGTTCTGGATGGCAAGGCGCAGCCGGGCATTGGCGGTGGGATCGGGCAGGCCCGCCTTGGCCGCCACCGTGATCTCGCGCGACAGCTTGGAGAAGATCTTGGACCGCATTTTGTCCTGCTTCCCCTTGCGGTGCATGATGTTCTTGAATTGCGAATGGCCGGCCATGACGTCCTCGGATGGGGAAATTGCGGGCTGCCTTATAACCAGTGGGGCTCGGGCAAGACAAGGCCGCTTAACCCGGAATTAAGCCTGCGCAAGCCAAGCTCCGGCCGTCAGTCGCGTTAAGGAGTTTGCAATGACGGCACGGCGGGGTTCGGTGGACGGTATCTGTTTTGCAGCGGAAGGCATGGCGGGCACGGCCGCTGCGACATCGCTGCGCCGCTTCCAGTCGCTGGCCGAGGCGGCACCTTCGGGCCGGCTCTTTGCCGCGATCACGACGCTGACCGAACTCTCGTCGCAGTCCAGCCGCGCGCTGGAGGACGGCAGCAAGGCACTCGCCGATGGCGATGAGCACACGGCCACGGTCAAGCTGGCCCGCGCCCTCACCCACATGGACGACCTGGCAACGGCGTCCACGGTTCAATCCGAGAAGAAGCCGGGCTTCCTGCGCCGCGCGCGCTAGGCCTGCACGCCGCGCAGTTTCTCCGAACGGCGGCGCAGCAATTCGACCGTCACCAGCAAGGCCGTCGAGAACAGCACCAGCACGGTGGCCGCCGCGGTGATGGTGGGCGAGATCATCTCGCGGATGCCTGAGAACATCTGCAGCGGCAGGGTGCGCTGCTCGGGACTGGCGAGGAACAGCACCACCACGACTTCGTCGAAGGATGTCACGAAGGCGAAGAGCGCGCCCGAGATCATGCCGGGCAGGATCAGCGGCATCACCACCTTGAAGAAGACCGTGTGGGGCGGCGCCCCGCAGGACGCGCCGGCGCGCATCAGCGTCTTGTCGAAGGCCGAGAGCGTGGCGGTGACCGTGATCACCACGAAGGGCGTTGCCAGCGCCGTATGCGCGAGGATCACGCCGAGAAGCGTGCTGGCCAGGTCGAGCTGCGCATAGAATTTGAACATGCCGACCGCCGAGATGATCACCGGAACGATCATCGGCGAGATCAGGATGGCCATGATCGTCGATTTTGCAGGAAAGTTCGTGCGTGCGAGGCCGAGGGCCGCCAGCGTGCCGAGGAAGGTGGCGAGGATGGTGGTGCAGATGGCGATGAAGAAACTCATGCGCAGCGCGCCGGTCCAGCGGTCGTTGAAGAAGAAGTCCTCGTACCACTTCAGCGAATAGCCCGGCATGGGATAGGTGAAGAAGCTCTCGGAGTTGAAGGAGAGCGGCATCACCGCAATGATCGGCGAGATCAGGAACAGCAGCACCAGCATCACGAAGACGCGAAGGCTGTAATGCGCGATCTTCTCGCCGGTGGTGAAATAGGACGGTACAGCCATCGCGCTCAGCCCAGCTTCATGCGGTCGATGCCGACCAGCTTGTTGTAGACGTAATACAGGATCAGCGTGGCGATGAGCAGGATGACGCCCAGCGCCGAGGCCTTGCCCCAGTTGTTCTCGGTGTTGATCGCCGAGGCGATGTAGCCCGACACCATCTGGTCGGTGGGGCCGCCCACCAGCGCGGGCGTGATGTAGTATCCGAGGCAGAGGATGAAGGTGAGCAGGCAGCCCGCCGCCACGCCGGGGAGCGTCTGCGGCATGTAGACCCGGATGAAGGAGTAGAAGGGCGTGCCGCCCAGCGACTTCGCCGCCCGCATGTAGGTGGGCGAGATGGTCTTCATCACCGAGTAGATGGGCAGCAGCGTGAAGGGCAGCTGGATGTGGGTCATGGCCACGACGGTGGCGAAGCGCGTCTTGAACAGCTCCGGCGGGCCGTCCATGACACCCAGCAGGTTCATGACCCAGGTGATGCCCGTGACGTTCATGAACTGCGCGAAGACGCCACCGTCCTGCATGAGGATCATCCAGGCCGTGGTTCGCACCAGCAGCGAGGTCCAGAAGGGCAGCAGGACGAAGATCATCAGGATGCTGGCGGTCTTCTGCGGCGTCGTCGCCAGCATGTAGGCGACGGGATAGCCGAGGATCAGCGTGCAGAAGGTGACGAGAAGCGAGATGCCGAGCGTCCGCTTGAGAATGTCGATGTAGACGGCGCGGTCCGCCGGCACCTGCTCGATGGAGCCGTCCACGCCCTGGCGCATGTCGAGCATGGCGAGCAGATAGAAGGGCGTGTAGGACGACGACGAGCGCTTGATGGTGGCCCAGGTTTCGGGCTCGCCCCAGATCTTGTCGATGGCGATGACGGCATCCTTGTAGGGGCCGGCCTCGATGGCGCCAACCTTGCGGCCCGTCGCGATCACCTTCGATCGGATGCCGGAGATCTCGTAGTTGAGGCGCTTGCCGATGAGCGCCACCATCTTGCTTTCCTGTGCCTTCTTCATGTCGGCGGCAAAGGCCGCGAAGACCTCTTCGGAAGGCAGGTCCTTGCCGTCCCACTGCTGCAGCGCGACCACCGTCGTCGGCAGGTTCTCGGCCACGTCCGGATCATAGACCGCGTTGTAGAGCATCACGAAGATGGGGACGAGGAAGGACAGGACGATGAAGGCGAAGAGGGGCAGGACGAGGCCAAGGGCCTTGAGCCGCTCGCGGCGCTCGGCGCGGGCCAGCGCCACTTTCAAGGGCGTGCCGTCCGCCGCGCGCATCACACCGTCACTGGGCAGGGCTTGCGCCATCGCCATGTGGGGTCCCCCGGGATCGGAATGTCAGAAAGACGGGGAGGAGGCGGTGGCCCCCTCCCCGCGTGTCATGCCCTTACTGAGCCAGCCAGGCGTTGAAGCGCTCGCGCAGCTCGTCGCCCTTGTCGCCCCAGAACTGCGGGTCCGGATAGAACACCGTCTTGAGGTTGTCGGGCGCGGAGGGAAGATCCGGCAGGATGGCCGGATCGATCAGCGGCGCGGAGTCCTTGTTGGCCGGGCCGTAGGAGATCCACTTGGTCTGGTCGGCCATGCGCTGCGGGTCCGACGCGTAGGTGATGAAGCGATAGGCGCCATCGAGCTTCGGCGTGCCCTTGGGGATCGCCCACCAGTCCCAGTCCGGCGCCTGATAGTCCCAGATGATCTGGAACGGCTTCTTGTCGGTCTTGATGGCGTTGTAGAAGCGGCCGTTCCACGAGGTGGCGAAGACCACCTGGCCATCAGCCAGAAGCTGCGGGCCCTGGGCGCCCGATTCCCACCAGACCACGTCCTTCTTGATGGTGTCGAGCTTCTTGAGCGCGCGTTCCACGCCCTCATCCGTGCCCAGCACCTTGTAGACATCGGCCGGGGCCACGCCATCCGCCATCAGCGCCCACTCCATATTGACGAAGGGGCTCTTCTGCAGGGCGCGCTTGCCCGGAAACTTGGTGGTGTCGAAGAGCGCCTCGAACAGGCTCGCCGGAGCGGCGGTCTTGCTGGTGTCGTAGGCGGCGACCGTCGAGTAGAGGATGTTCGGCACGGCGCAGTCGGTCACGTCGCCGCCGATGAACTTCGAGCGGTCAAGGCCAAGCTTGGCCCAGTCGATGGTCTCGAAGGTGCCTTCGGCGCAGCCTGCAAGGGCCGTCTGGGTATCGACGTCGACGACATCCCAGCTCACGGCGCCGGCTTCCACCATGGCGCGGATCTTCGCGATCTCGCCGTTGTATTCGGCTTCGGTGATCTTGTTGCCCGCCGCGATGAAGGGCTCGAAGAAGGCCTTGCGCTGGCTCTCCTGATAGGCGCCGCCCCAGGACGTGATGGTCAGCTCGTCGGCGGCGCGCACGGACGCGGTGAACGCCGTTCCGGCGAGCAGGACCGCACCGAGCAGTGTTGCGATTTTCTTCATACTGGTCTCTTCCTCCTTTTAGGCCGGACACCCGGCGTCAAAACGTTTCGAGGAGGATGGAAATCACAACGAACGCCCACTTCGGCGCACCCTGCATGATCCGGCGATCCTCCCCATATTCAACGCTTTCTCGGCCTGTTGAAGGACCTGTCGCAACCCTGTGCGCGACCCTTCCCGGCACTGCTTATTCAAGCGCTGGTGAAAGATACTAACGGCTTTTTGCAGCGCGTCACTAGAGTTTTTTTGCTGGGTCACCAGACAATAGGTCATGGACGGCACTTACCAAAAGGAAACCGCGGCCTCCGAAAGCCGCCCGCCGACGCGGATCGGTGCAATGGCCCGCGCAAGGCCGGTGGCGTCATCGGTCTCCAGCGCCACGCCGCACACCGTCGCCGGTCCCTCGGCCGGCCGCATGCGCTCCACCGGCAGCTTGCGCTGGAAGCGGTTCAGCGGCTCGGACTTCTCCATGCCGATCACCGAGTCGTAGTCGCCGCACATGCCGGCATCGGACATGAACCCCGTGCCGCCCGGCAAAATCTGCTGGTCGGCGGTGGGCACATGCGTATGGGTGCCGACCACCAGGCTGGTGCGGCCATCGCAGAAATGCCCCATGCTCATCTTCTCCGAGGTGGTCTCGGCATGAAAGTCGATCAGCACCGCATCGCAGGCAACGCCCAGCGGGCAGGCGTCGAGTTCGCGCGACACGGCGGGAAAGGGATCGTCGAGCACCGGTTCGATCATGACCCGGCCCATGGCATTCATCACCAGCACCCGCCTGCCGCTTGCGGTATCCACCAGCGCCGTGCCGCGGCCAGGACAGCCTGCAGGCCAGTTCAAGGGGCGCAGCAGATTGGGATAGCGCTCGATGAAGATCAGCGCCTCGCGCTGGTCGAAGGCATGATTGCCGAGGGTCACGACATCGGCGCCCGC
>JAPLOT010000111.1 GCA_026400595.1 Alphaproteobacteria bacterium
AGCCGGGCGTTCCCATGTCGATGAGGAAGGCGGTGATCAACTTCTTCTTGCCGCGCGGCGTGTCTTCCTCGCCGGTGGCAGCAAAGAGGATGACGAAGCTCGCCTCGTCGGCATGGCTGATGAAGTGCTTGGTGCCGTTGATGACGAAGTCGTCGCCGTCCTGCCTGGCGAAAGTCTTCATGCCGCGCACGTCCGAGCCCACGCCCGGTTCGGTCATGGCGAGGCAGTCCGATTTCTCGCCGCGCACCGACGGGAACAGGTACTTCTCGCGCTGTTCGCCCTGGCAGGCCATCAGGATGTTGGACGGGCGTGCCACGCAGGTCCAGTGCAGCGCATAGTTGGCGCGGCCCAGTTCCTTCTCGTAGAGGACCCAGGTCAGCGTATCGAGACCGGCGCCGCCCACCTCGGCCGGCATGTTGGCGGCATAGAGACCGGCCTCGATGGCCTTCGTCTTGATCGCGTCGCGGAGGTCGTGGCGCAGCACGCCAGTTTCCTCGATCTCGGCTTCATGCGGATAGAGCTCGTTGACGACGAAATCCCGCGTCGTCTTCACGATCATCTTTTGTTCGTCGGTCAGATTGAAATCCATGGGACCCTACTTGATATGGAAGACCTCGACATGGCCGTCGATGGCGATGTCCTGTCCGGTGATCATGGCGGCGCGCGGCGAGGCGAGGAACAGGCAGAGGTCGGCCACTTCCTCGGCCTCGGTGAAACGGGCGATGGACTGGTTGTTGACGATCTCGGCGGCGACCACGTCGAAGGGCACGCCGCGCACCTTGGCCTCGCCCTCGATCACCCGGTTGATGCGGTCGCCGCGCACCGAGCCGGGGCAGATGGCGTTGCAGCGGACATTGTAGGGGCCGAGCTCGATGGCCAGCGACTTGGTCAGGCCGATGACGCCCCACTTGGCCGCCGCATAGGGCGTGCGGTTGCCGAAGCCATGCTGGCCGGCATTGGAGGAGAGGTTGATGATGGCGCCCGACTTCTGCGCCTTCATCAGCGGCGCCACCCGTTTGGCGCCGAGGAACTGCGCGTCGAGGCAGATTTCCAGGCACTCGCGCCAGTCGGCCAGCGACACGCCCTCCACCGGTGCGGTCGGACCCTTGATGCCGGCATTGTTGACCAGCACGTCGATGCCGCCGAGATCCTTCAGCCCCGCGTCGAACCAGGCGTTGAGCTGGGTCTCGTTGCGCACGTCGACATGCGTTGCCGGAATGAAGGGAAACTCCTTGCGGAACTTCGCAAGCGCCTCTTCATTCACGTCGCAGATGTGCACCTTGGCGCCATCGGCTGCGAATGCCTTGGCGATGGCGCGGCCGATACCGTCGGCGGCCGCCGTGATCATCACGCGTTGCTGGGACATTGGGTCTCCTCCTTGCCGCGCAGGGCTTTACGTCTTGGACTTCTTCTTCCTTGCCTTCATCTCGCGGTCGAGCACAAGGCCCGCGCCGATCTTGTGCTTCTTGAAGAGCTTCATCATGTCGACGAGGATGGCGTTGCGCTTGGCCTCCATCTCGGAGACCTTGCGGCCCTGGGCCTGGGCCTCGCAGCCTTCGACCAGGCGCTGCTCGAGCGCGGCATTCCATTTCGGGAACTTGAGGTCGGTCCAGTCCAGCTCGAGCGTGGGGTCGAACTGCTTGATGAAGTCGCGCATGCCGCCGGGGCCGCCCGCCACGTGATAGGTGAGGAAGGAACCCATGAAGGCCCAGCGCATTCCGGCGGAATAGACGATGGAGTCGTCGATGTCGCCCGTGGTGGCGATGTCCTTGTTCAGGATGTGCAGTGCCTCGCGCCAAAGCGCTTCCTGCAGGCGGTCGCAGACATAGCCCATGATCTCCTTCTTGAGGCGGAGCACATGCATGCCGATCGACTCGAAGTAGTCGCCGGCCCGCTGCATGACGTCTTCCGAGGTCTTTGCGCCGGGCACGGTCTCGACCAGCGGCAGCAGATAGACCGGGTTGAAGGGATGGCCGATGATGACCCGCTCCGGATGCTTGCATTTGCTCTGCAGGTTGGTGGGGAGGAAACCCGACGAGGAAGAGGCGATGATCACCTCCGGACGCGCCACCGCGTCGATCTCGCTGAAGAGCCGGATCTTAAGGTCCTCGCGCTCCGGGGCGGCTTCATGAATGAAGTCAGCCTTCGACGCCATCTCCTTGAGATCCGTGGTGAATGTGAGTTTGCCCTTCTTTGCGGGCTTGCCCAGCAGGGCTTCCAACGAGGGCCAGGCGGTCTTGATCTGCGCCTTGAGCCGCTCTTCGGCCGCGGGCGAGACGTCATAGGCGATGACATTGATGCCGCGGAACAGGAGGCGGGCGGCCCAGCCCGCGCCGATGAGCCCGGTTCCGGCGATGCCGACGGTCTTGATCTTGATCTTGCTCATGTCACTTCTTCCGCGGTGCAAGCTTGAGGATCGCGCGGCCTTCGTCGGGCGAGGCCACCTTGGTGCCGAGGATCTCGATGATCTTCACCGCCTTCTCCACCAGTGTGCCGTTCGAGGCATGGACGCCCTTCTCGAGCCAGAGATTGTCCTCGAGACCGACGCGCACATGGCCGCCCAGCAGCACGGCCTGCGCCACCGCCGGAAACTCGTTGCGGCCGATGCCGAAGGCCGCCCAGACCGCGTTGGGCGGGAGTTGCGCCTTCTGATAGGCCATGGTCTCGCTGTCGTAGGGGGCACCCCAGGGAATGCCCAGGCAGAGCTGGAACAGCGGCGGGTCCTGGATCAGGCCTTCAGCGCAGAGCTGCTTGGCGAACCAGAGATTGCCGCTGTCGAAGATCTCCATCTCGGGCTTCACGCCGTAAGACATGATGAGCTTGGCCTGTTCGCGGAGCTGGGCCGGCGTCTGTACGACGATGCTGTTGCCGTCACCGAAATTGAGCGTGCCGCAGTCGAGCGTGCAGAGTTCGGGGCGGAGTTCCTTGACATGCACGAGCCGTTCCTCGGGTCCGACGCAGTCGGTGCCCGGGCCGAAGTCCAGCGGCTTGGCGCCCGAGCCGATTTCGACGTCACCGCCCATGCCGGCGGTGAGGTTGATGATGACTTCCTTGTTCTTGTCGCGGATGCGTTCCATCACCTCGCGATAATAGGCGACCTTGCGCGAGCCCTTGCCGGTCGAAGGTTCGCGGACATGGCAATGCACCACCGTGGCGCCGGCGCTGGCTGCTTCGAGCGCCGAGTTGGCGATCTGCTCAGGTGTCACGGGAATGGCCGGGTGCTTGCCGACCGTGTCGCCGGCGCCGGTCACGGCGCAGGTGATGATGACCTTGGGCTGCATGGAATCCTCCTCTTGAAGTGTGGCGCAAGACTAGGACGGGGACGAAGGGAGTACTTGACTTTTTTCGCCAAAGGCTTTTCTTTTTTCGCCATGAGCCGCTACGATGTCAGCTTTCTCCTGGTCCCGAAGTTCTCCATGATCGCGCTCTATGGGGCGCTCGAACCCTTGCGCGTGGCCAACCGCTTCGCCGGGCCCACCTTCAGCTGGCGCTTCTTCTCTGAGGACGGAGCCCCCGTTTCGGCGTCAAACGACATCCCGGTCTCGGTCTCGGGCAGTCTCTCCGATCTTGGCCGGCCCGCCATGGCCGTCGTGTCTGCGAGCTATGAGCCGGAGAGAGGGCTGACTCGGCCAATGCTCTCCGC
>JAPLOT010000215.1 GCA_026400595.1 Alphaproteobacteria bacterium
GTGGCACCACGCCCGAGAACGAACTGCGATCGCTGCGAATGGCCGTGAAGGCAAAGCCGCACCCGCGATAGCGCTTGTCAGGAACGATCCACAGATCCGCGTGAGGATCGTAGAAGGCGCCATGGTCCTTTCCGAAGCAACCCTCGAGGAACCGCTCGATCGGAATCTTGCGCAGCCCCTCCTCGATCCGGCACAACTCTTCGAGGCTGACGCCAGCCTTGCTGGCGAACTCCCGTAGGCTTTGCTCCTGCTCCTTGGGCGTGCGCGGATCGACAGATCTTTTCTTCATTGAATCATATGTCATGACAGGATCACCAGACCTTTCTCGGCACGCGTGATGGCGGTGTAGATCCAGCGGTTGCGGTCGATGGCCGTGCGGCCGAAGCCATCGTCGAAGAGAATGACGTTGTCCCAGGAGCTGCCCTGCGACTTGTGGACGGTGATGGCGTAGCCCCAGCTGGTTTCGATCAGCGTCCGGCGCAGATGCGCGTCCCTGCGGCCGCGCTGCGGGTCGAACACAATGTGGTCGTCATATTCACCGCGCCAGAAGTGCTGGCGGCCGGCGATTTGCTGTCCGTCTTCGGTCTGAACTGCGGCGCTGAATGAGGTCTCGTTCCTGGCCTCGTGATGGACATCGCTCAGGGTGAGGAACATGCCGTTGATGAGGCCGAGATCGTGCCGGTTCTTGAGGCAGATGATCTTCTCGCCCAACCCCGTGGGCAGATCAGCCGTGAAGCCCGCCGCGCGCTTCATGGACATGTTCAGCCCGCGCCGCGTGGCGTTCGAGCCGCAGAGCACCTGCCCGCCCTTCAGCATCTGCCCGGGGCTTACATCCCGGCGTGACATTTTCCAGACATGGGCATCGTAGGCGCCATCGTTGATGGCAAGCCCCTGCCGCGCCATGGTGGCCAGCCGGAGGATGGCACTGCCCTCCGCCTGGCGGTGGATTTCGTCCAGCATCACATCCGGGGCCGCATTGGTGAAGGCGCCCTCACCATGAATGGGCGGCAACTGGCCGGGATCGCCCAGAACGAGGATGGGCTTTCCGAAGGCCAGGAGGTCGTTGGCCATTTCCTCGCCCACCATGGACACCTCGTCCAGCACGATCAGGTCGCAATCGCGCACAAGGGACTGGCTGTTGAGGACGAAGCGCGGCTCATGGATGTGCGCGAGGCGCAGCTCCAGCCTGGCGATCTGCATCCGCGCGAAGGCAAGTTCGCCGGGCCCCATCAGGAACAGTCCGGCCTTGAGCTGTGCCAGTTCCTTCTCGACGCGCGCGATTTCTTGCTCGGTGGCCTCGGAGACGCGGTAGATCAGGCTGTGGATGGTGGATGCGGGCGTGCCCTTCCTGGTCATCACGAGGGCCGCCTTGCCGGTGAAGGCTGCAAACTGCACCCCGCCCCAGCTGCGGCCTTGGCTGATGCCGAAGCCCAGCGCATCGATGACATGACGGGTGATGGTACTCTTTCCGCTTCCGGCATAGCCAAAGAGCCTCGCCACCTGCTGGTGCTTCGTCTCGTGACGGAACCACTGCACGATCCGATTCACTGCGGCATGCTGTTGGGGAGTCAGCTGAATATCGTTCATGCCCTGCACCTTTCCAGATGCTGCCAAGTGCGACCCTTGGCGATCGAATAGATTGTCTCTTTGCGAACGCCATTGAGCCTGGCGATGCAGGCGCCGCAAAGCCCCATATCGAGATACCGGAGCACCTGGCGGGCATCGGCCTCGCTGAGCACAGCCGAGGAGTTGGCACTGCCCGGTTGCGCACCGCGCTGACTGACCTCGACGGGGCTCTTCCGGTTGAGCTTGGCGTCACGAACGTTCTGCCGATGGTCACCCCAATAGAGATTGCCTGGCTGGTTGTTCTTCGGGCAGT
>JAPLOT010000099.1 GCA_026400595.1 Alphaproteobacteria bacterium
ACTGCAGCGATGAGAATCGATAGAGCTGGTTCAGCACTACATCGGCCATGGTGTCGCGCTTCAGCTCGATCACCACCCGCATGCCTTCGCGCGAAGATTCGTCGCGGATGTCGGAGATGCCTTCGATCTTCTTCTCGCGGACCAGCTCGGCGATGCGCTCGATCATCACCGACTTGTTGATCTGATACGGAATCTCGGTGACGATGAGCGCCTCGCGCTCGCGCCGCATCTCCTCCGTGTGCACGCGCGCGCGCATGACGATGGAGCCGCGGCCGGTGTGAAAGGCGGACTTGATGCCGGCACGCCCCAGGATGATTCCGCCTGTCGGAAAATCCGGACCGGGAATGATGTCGGCCAGTTCATCGATCTGGATGCCCGGGTTGGCTATCGTGGCGAGGCAGGCGTCGATGACCTCGCCCAGATTGTGCGGCGCCATGTTGGTGGCCATGCCCACGGCGATTCCGCCCGAGCCATTGACCAGGAGGTTCGGAAAGCGGGCCGGAAGCACGGTGGGTTCCGACTCCGAGCCGTCGTAGTTTTCCTTGAAGTCGACGGTGTCCTTGTCGATATCGTCGAGCAGCGCATGGGCCACCTTGGCTATGCGCGACTCCGTGTAGCGCATGGCGGCCGGCGGATCGCCGTCGACCGAGCCGAAGTTGCCCTGGCCATCGATCAGCGGCAGGCGCAGCGAAAAGTCCTGCGCCATGCGGACGAGCGCGTCATAGATCGACTGGTCGCCATGCGGATGGTACTTACCCATGACGTCGCCGACGATGCGCGCCGACTTGCGATAGGGCTTGTTCCAGTCGTAGCCGTTCTCGTGCATCGAATAGAGGATGCGCCGGTGGACCGGCTTCAACCCGTCACGAACATCCGGAAGCGCACGGCTCACGATCACGCTCATGGCGTAGTCGAGGTAGCTCTTGCGCATCTCCTCCTCGATGGAGACAGGAGAAATCTCGGATGGATTGGCGGGGTTCAGGCCACCCTTCTTGTCGTCGTCATCGGCCACGGAAAACCTGCAAGAACACTGCGGACAAGCCTGCCGGACAACGCCGGAACGGGACGATTCGGAAGGCTTCCCAGACTAGTTCAGGGGCCCTCCGGATACAATGAAAACACGCCGCAACCGGACTGAAAAAGGGCCCCGGAGGGGCCCTTGAAAACACTTTCAGATCAGAACCTTAGAATGGAACTTCATCGTCCAGGTCACGGGTGAAGCTCTGCGGCTTTGCCGCCCCGCTGCGCGGCCGTTCCATCGGGCTCGACTGGCCGAAATCATCGCCGCCGCCGAAGCCGCCCGCACCTTCTCCGCCGGCCCGCCCGCCGAGCATCGTCAGCTCGCCGCGGTAGTTCTGCAGCACCACTTCGGTGGAGTATTTCTCGACGCCGTCCTTGTCGGTGTACTTGCGCGTCTGCAGCTGGCCCTCGATGTAGACCGTCGATCCCTTCTTGAGATATTGCTCGGCCACCTTGGCCAGCGCCTCGTTGAAGATGACGACGCGATGCCACTCGGTCTTCTCCTTGCGCTCGCCGGTGGACTTGTCGCGCCAGGATTCGGAGGTGGCAAGGCTGAGATTCACGATGGACTTGCCATCCTGGGTGTGACGGACCTCCGGGTCTCGACCCAGATTGCCCACGAGAATGACTTTGTTCACCGACCCGGCCATGACCGATCTCCTCTGATTTCGCGCACCCTAGTCAATGGTCCGCACCGACACACTTGCGGATGGCGTCTTATCCACACGTGTTAGATAGTTCTCTTTTTGTTCTTGCGCAAGGGGCCTAGGGTTTCTGAAAAGGAGAACACCATGCTGAAAGCCATCGACACGCCCAATGCGCCGCGTCCCTTCTCGAACTATGCCCAGGGCATTGCCGTGGCGCCCGGCGCGCGGCTGCTCTTCGTTTCGGGACAGGTGGGGGCGACGGTGGCAGGTGACATTCCGGACGATGCCCGGAGCCAGCACGAGCTTGCCTGGGAGAATGTCCTGGCCATCCTCGCGGCCGAGGGGCTGGACCATCGCCATGTCGTGGACGCCCACGTCTACATCACGGATCGCGATCACGTGGGGCTCTACCGCGAGGTGCGGGACCGGATGCTGAAGGGACACAAGCCTGCGGCTACACTTCTGATTGTGTCAGGCCTGGCAGACCCGCGGCTCGTTGTGGAGGTTGGGGTTGTGGCAGCGGCCCCGGCCACATGAGCCGGAGCCGATGAAAATCGTTTCGCTTAGCGGCGGCCGAAGAGCCCGAAAATCGAAGTCCGCTTGACATTGGGCCGCTCCTTCGCAGTTGCAGCATTGTGCTCGGCAGACTTTGTCTGCATCATGGCGGCACCGTAAACATTTGAATAAGTTTCAAAAACCCAGTTCATGTTGAAATCTCCATAAGTTGCTTCGTGTTGTCCCCTATATGCCTGGTTCGCTCTTGCAACACAAACGGCAATAACCTACGCTTAGCGTAACAAAACCTTACAGGACAGAAACCTTGGCCCGCCGCCTCCCCTCCCTCAATGCCCTGAAAGCCTTCGAGGCGGCAGCACGCCATGAGAGCTTCACGGTCGCGGCCGAGGAGCTATTCGTCACCCATGCCGCCATCAGCCGCCATATCCGCGATCTCGAGGAATGGCTGGGCACCGAACTGTTCCTGCGCACCGGCCGGGGCGTGACACTGACCGAAGCCGGGCGACGCTTCGGCGAACGCCTCACCCCGCTCTTCGACGCGATCGCCGAAGCGACGCGGGAAGCGGCTGCGGTGGGCGACGCGCGGCAGCTCCGGGTTTCCATCGAGCCCGCCTTCGCGTCACGCTGGCTGGTGCCGCGCCTTGGCCGCTTCAACGAGCTTCACCCCGACATCGAGCTGGCCATCGACCCCAACAGCAAGCTCGCCGACTTCCGGTCGGGCGAAGCCGACATCGGCCTGCGCTATGGCGCGGGCGGCTGGGACGACGTGGAGGCGCTCAAGCTGACCGACACGGTGATCTTTCCCGTCGCGTCTCCCGACCTGCTCAAGGACCACAAGACCCTCAGGCCCGGCGATCTTCATGATTTCAACCTGCTGCATGAAAGCCGCAAGCAGTGGTGGACCGACTGGCTCGCCGCCGCCGGGGTCAGCGGCGTGGAGGACTGGCGCGGCACCGTGTTCCAGAACCACCTGGCCATCGAGGCTGCGGAAGCCGGCCAGGGTTTCGCCCTGGGTGACCAGATCCTCTGCACCGACTCGCTCATTGAAGGCTGGCTGGTGCGGCCCTTCGATCTCGACATGCGCGATCACGGTACCTACTGGGTGGTGCGCGCCAGAGGCTCGAAGGAAACCCCGCCGGCCCGCGCCTTCCGCGAATGGGTCATGGCCGAGATGGCGGACACCAACAGGAAATATGCACAGATCAAGGCGCAGCGCAGCGCGCCCGTTGCGGGCAAGGCTCCGACCGCCTAGCGTTCCGGACATCACGCGCAAGACAAAGAGATTCGCCGATGCCCGCCAAGAAGTATGATTGCCTGAAGTGTCCCGGCTACTGCTGTTCCTACCCGGTGATCGAAGTGAAGGACCGCGATGCCGAACGCATCGCCAAGCACTTCGGCCTCAGCCTCAAGACGGCGGAGAAGAAGTATTTCAAGTCGGCGCATGGCTACAAGCGGGTCATGCGGCGCAAGGCCGACGAGCATTTCGGCAAGATCTGCCAGTTCTTCGATACGACCGAGCGGCGCTGCACCATCTACCTTGCGCGTCCCTCGACCTGCCGCGTCTTCCCGGGCGAAGGCCGCTGCGGCTACTACGACTTCCTGAAGTTCGAGCGCGCCGGCCAGGAAGACGAGACCTACATCTCGACGACCTATCACTCAGAGAACTGAGACCCGCCGCGTCGCGGCCCCCTCTTCCACATAGCGCCGCACCTCCGCGAGAAAGACCTCGCCGAAGCGCTCAAGCTTGGCTTCGCCCACGCCATGGACTTCGCCGAAGTCCCAGCGGGTGAGCGGCACCCGCCGTGCCATGTCGATGAGGCTGCGGTCGGAGAAGACCACATAGGCCGGCACTTGGCCCTGCCGGGCCAACCTGGCGCGCAGCGCCTTCAGCCTTTGCAGCAGCTCTTCCGAAACTCCCTCGTCGGCGACGGCCACCGCGATGCGGCGCTGGCGCTCAACCTTTTTCGTGCCGCGCACCAGTTCGCGCCGGTAGCGGAATTGCCCGTCGCCTGCCATCAGCGCCCGCGCCTTGGGCGTGAGGGAGAGGCCGCCATAGCCTGCCACGTCGATGGCAAGGAAACCGCCGCCCACCAGCTGGCGGATCAGGGACTGCCATTCGGTGCGCGGACGATCCTTGCCGATGCCGAAGACCGCGTGATCGACGTGGCGAAAAGCCACCGCCTTCTCGTTGGCCTTGCCGGCCAGCAGGTCCGCGATATGACCCGCGCCGAAGCGCTCGCCGGTGATAAGCACCGCTTCAAACACCTGCCGCGCCTCCACGGTCCCGTCGACAAGATCGGCGGGCGACAGGCAGACATCGCAATTGCCGCAGGGCTCGGACTCTTCGCCGAAATAGGCGAGCAGGTTCTGCCGCCGGCATTCCGGGGCCTCGCAATAGGCCACCAGCGCGTCGAGCCGCTTGTGCTCGCGGCGGCGGCGCTCGTCGCCGCCATCCTCCTGGTCGATGAAGCGGCGGCGCATCTGGATGTCCTGCAGGCCGAAGACCATATGCGCCTCGGCCGGCTGGCCATCGCGCCCGGCGCGGCCGATCTCCTGGTAATAGGCATCGAGCGAGCCCGGCAGATCGGCATGAAAGACGAAGCGAACGTCCGGCTTGTCGATCCCCATGCCGAAGGCGATGGTGGCGCAGACGATGACGCCGCGCTCGGTCATGAACAGGTTCTGCGCCTCGGCCCGCGCCTCGGTTGACAACCCGGCGTGATAGGCCACGGCGCGATAGCCGAGCCCCGACAGATGCGCGGCCAGCTCCTCGCTCGACTTGCGCGACAGCGCATAGACGATGCCGCTTTCGCCGGCATGATCCTTGAGGAATTCGACCAGCTGCTTCTTCGGACTGGCCTTGGGCACGACG
>JAPLOT010000218.1 GCA_026400595.1 Alphaproteobacteria bacterium
GGCATAGATCCTGGCGCCGCGCGCCTTGGCATGCTCGAGTTCCTCCAGCACCACGGTGCCCGCGCCGCCGGCGATCACGAAGCCGTCGCGGTTCTTGTCATAGGCCCGGGACGCGGTGGCCGGCGTCGCGTTGAACTTCGAAGACATGGCGCCCATCGCGTCGAAGAGCACCGAAAGCGTCCAGTCAAGTTCCTCGCCGCCACCGGCGAACATCACGTCCTGCTTGCCCCACTGGATCAGTTCGGCGGCATTGCCGATGCAATGAGCCGAAGTCGCGCAGGCCGACGAAATCGAGTAGTTCACCCCGCGGATGCCAAAGGGTGTGGCGAGCGTCGCCGAATTGGTGCTCGACATGGCGGCCGGCACGGCGAAGGGGCCCACCCGCTTCGGGCCCTTCTCGCGCGTGGTGTCGGCCGCCTGCACGATGGTGCGCGTCGACGGACCGCCGGATCCCATGATGATGCCGGTCCGGTCGTTCTTGACGTCCGTCTCCGCGAGGCCGGAATCGGTGATGGCCTGCTGCATGGCGACGTAGTTCCAGGCCGCGCCGTCGCCCATGAAGCGGCGCACGCGGCGATCCACCGTATCGAGATCGTAGGTCGGCGCGCCATGCACCTGGCAGCGGAACCCGAGCTTCTCGTAGGCCTCGGCCTTGACGATGCCCGACTTGGCTTCGCGCAGGGAGGCGAGCACCTCCTGCACATTGTTTCCGATGCTCGACACGATACCGAGACCGGTGACGACGACTCGCCGCATTCTGCTCTCCTCTGGCTCAGGCCGCTGCGGGCTGGAACAGGCCGACCTTCATGTCGGTGACCTGATAGACCGTCTCGCCGTCCGCCTTCATGATGCCGTTGGCGACCGCAAGCTTCAGCTTGCGCAGGATCAGACGGGTGATGTCCACTTCGTATGTCACCTTCTTGACCGCGGGCGTCACCATGCCCGCGAGCTTCACTTCGCCAACGCCAAGCG
Source organism: Alphaproteobacteria bacterium (assembly GCA_026400595.1). Taxonomy (GTDB): domain Bacteria; phylum Pseudomonadota; class Alphaproteobacteria; order Rhizobiales; family Aestuariivirgaceae; genus Aestuariivirga. The sequence goes on from JAPLOT010000218.1 coordinate 973, forward strand.
CGCGGCCCTTGCCCGGTTCGCCCAGCCAGCCAAGAAAGAAGCCGGTCAATTGCCACAGGGCATCGAGCCCGAGGCAACCGGGCATGACCGGATCACCCTGGAAATGGCAGGGAAAGAACCACAGGTCCGGCTTGATATCGAGTTCGGCCACCACTTTGCCAAGTCCCCCCGACCCGCCATCCTTGGAGATTTCCGTGATGCGGTCGAACATGAGCATTGGCGGCAGGGGCAGCTGCGCGTTGCCCGGGCCGAACAGCTCGCCCCGGCCGCAAGACAGTAAGTCCTCGTAATCGAAGCTCGATTTGCGATCAGTCATTCTGAATATATGCCCCTTTCGGGCCGCGTTTGCCCGTCACCTGCTGGTTCCTATCACATGGAATTGGCAGGCTCAAACCACGCTTTGGAGCGCGTCAGGCCGCCGCAGCGGCCTTGCAGTTGCACAAGGATAAGGGTTTGGACTATAAGGTAAAGTCAGAATGCAGGAAATTCAGACCGGAATTGCAGAGAAGCTGCGGCTGGCGGGCTTGCGCCCGACCCGCCAGCGCCTGGCTCTGGCCGAATTGCTCTTCGGCGGCGGCGATCGCCATGTCAGCGCCGAATCGCTGCATCGCGAGGCAGAGGCGGCCCGTATCCCGGTGTCGCTGGCGACCGTCTACAACACGCTGAACCAGTTCACCGCGGCGGGCCTGCTGCGCGAAGTGGCAATCGAGGGCGACCGCACCTTCTTCGATACGAATACCTCGAACCACTTCCATTACTTCCTCGAAGAGGCCGGCGGCCTTGTCGACATCGGCACGGAAGAGCTTGAGATCAAGGGCCTGCCCTCGCTGCCCAAAGGCATGGAAGTGGACCGTATCGACGTGATCGTGCGCTTGCGCAAGGCCGGTTCAGGCAGAGCCTGAGACGCCGGCCTCCCAGCCGAGAATGGCCTGCTTGCGGGTCAGCCCCCAGTGATAGCCGCAAAGACTTCCCGACTTGCCCAATACGCGGTGACAGGGCACCACGAAGGAAATCGGATTCTTGCCAACCGCACTGCCGACGGCCCGCGAGGCCCGGGGCTTGCCGAGATGGGCGGCAATGTCGGAATAGGTGGTCGCCCTGCCGAGCGGAATGCGCAGCAGCGTCTGCCAGACCTGTGTCTCGAATTCCGTGCCGATGAAAACGATGCGCAAAGGCTGCTCCGCCTGCCACTGCGCGGTGTTGAAGATGCGTGCCACGAAGGGCGCCGTGGCAGCCAGGTTCTCCACAAAATCCGCTTCGGGCCAGCGCCGGGTCATGTCATCGAGAGCCGCCCGCTCCTTGCCGGGATCGGCGAAGGCCAGCCCGCAGAGGCCGAGGTCGGTCACCATGATGAGGGCACGGCCGAAGGGGCAATCGTGAAATCCATACTGGATGGTGAGGCCCCGGCCGCGCGCCTTGTAGACGCCGGGCGCCATGCCTTCGTGGGTGACGAAGAGATCATGCAGGCGACCGGGTCCGGAGAGGCCGACCTCGTAGGCGGTATCCAGCACGGTCGCCGAGTCGCGCAGCAGCTTGCGGGCATGGTCGATGGTCAGGGCCTGGAGGAAGGCCTTGGGGCTCAGGCCCGCCCAGCGGGTGAAGAGCCGCTGCAGATGGGCCGCGCTCATGTTGTTGCGCGCCGCAAGCTCCTCCAGCGTGGGCTGGCTGCGCCAGTTCTCGCGCAGGAAATCGAGGTTGCGCCGGACCATCTCGTAGTCCCGGGCGGGCGAGCCATCAGTGTCATGTGTCATCATCATGGTCCGACTCTAGGCGCAAGCGGCGGACGCGGCCACCCGATTCCTGATCGACGGAATACCGGCCGGTTGGCAGACTAGAGATCCCTTTTCATCAGGACGCAGTCCATTCCATCTGCCCGGAAGCGTTCTTGAACGGCCCATCCGCACCTTGCGTAGAAGGGCTCTGCCGCGTCCGTATAGAGAAACAGGTGTGCAATCGCATGGGACGCTGCGTGACGCTCGATCGCCCGCACCAGCGCCCTGCCCACGCCACTGCGTCGAAACCGCTCGTGAACAAACAGGCTGGCGAGCCAGGGCGAACAATCATGCAGGGGATCAAGTTCGCTGTCGACGAGCAGGCAGATTCCGGCAGGCTGATCATCAATGACGGCAACAAGAGCGACTTCATGCGGAATTGTGCTGACTGAAATGTCGATGAGCTGCCGGCGGCTGTCCTCCTCTGTCAGCCCGGAGGGTTCAAGAAAGGCTTTATGACGCCACCGGGCCACAACCAGTAACCAGGGGCTGTCGGCGGAGAGTCGCTCAATCACAAGCCCGGTCATCAGATATGCGGGATTGCCAGAGCCCGGCGCAGCTGGCCTGCGAAGGCCTTGCGCTCGTCGGGCGGCAGGAAGGCGCCGATGGCGGTGCGGCGGCCGGAGGCCGAGAGATAGAGGCTGCCGATCAGGTCGCGCCCGGTGTCCTCCTCGAGATCCACCCGCACCCAGCGGCGCACGAAACGCAGCTCCTCGCGGCCCCGCCGCTCGGACAGGCGCTCGAGA
>JAPLOT010000343.1 GCA_026400595.1 Alphaproteobacteria bacterium
GTAATTGGTTATCCTCAGTGCTGTTGATCGCACCGGCCCAGCCGCCGAAGGCGGCGAAGGGCGCGTAGTTGATTCCGTCAACCGAGTTCGGCGCGTTTTCCTTGGTCACCGGAACCAGCTTGCCGGTGGCGCGGTCGAGCACTTCCTTGGAGCCGACGGCGCCGACGGCGAAGATCTTGCCCTTCACGGCGGCGGCATCGGGATCGAGCTGCAGCGTTCCCGGATCGCCCCACTCCACCAGCAGGCCGCAACGGCCGGCCTTGAAGATGGCGCGGGTGTCGCCGATGTCCATGTTCAGCTCCTCAGGCGGACCGTACTTGCCGGTCTCCTTGTAGAGCTCGAAGGCCTTCTTCCAGCCGTCGTTGTTGATGATCGGCTTCATCGTGGCGTTGTCGAAGTGGAAGCCCTGGGCCGTGCCCTGGGTCTGCACGATCGGCGCCGCGAAGGTCTGGATGGCGAAGTAGGACTGCGCATTGCGCTTCTTGAAGATGCAAGAGCCGTAGTCCGCCTGACCGTCGCCATTCATGTCCTGGCCGTGGATCTTGGAGGCCACGTCGAGGTATTCTTCCCAGGTCTTGGGCGGCTGCAGGCCGGCCTTCTCGAGCACGTCCTTGCGGTAGTAGACCATCTGGAAGTCGCCATCGACCATCAGCAGCTTGGTCTTGCCGCCGACCTTCTGGCCGAATTCGCGGAAGTAGGGCGCGATGTCGGCCATGTCGATCTTGGTGTCCTTGGCGACATACGGATCCATGTCTTCAAGGAGACCTGCGGCATCGAGTTCGACGCCCCAGCCGGCAGCGAAAACGCCGACGTCGATGGAGTTGGTGCCGGTCGACCAGTCGTTCTGGATCTTCGGGAAGATCTCCGCGAAGGGAACTTCGGTCACGACGACCTTGGCGCCGGTGGCGGCCTCGAATTCCTTGCCACGCTCGGCAAGGCGGCCGGCGATCACATAGCCGGGGCGGGTCAGGATATTGACGGTGACGCCGTCGAACTCGCCGGCCTGCGATGTGGCCGCGAGGCCGCAAGCAGCAGTACCCGCCATCACCGCCGCGGCGATGAGTTTACGAAGAGACATTTGGACTTCCTCCCATTTCACTTTTCGGTTCGTCTTACAAACCAAACCGCGCCGCAGCTTTTTTTGTAACCTGTTTGCAGCTTGGCTCTTCCTGGCAAGCATGCCTGAGCATGCCCGTGGGCGGCACTATAGCGCAGGAAATGAGGTGCGCTACTGAAAAGTAACCATCTGGATGGTCGACCGCGCCGTATTGTATGATGAAAGAGCAGCGCAGCCTGCTTGATTATTCGGCATCGGCAGGCCCAGCGGCCCGATCGCGCGAGGCCCGCCATGGATGACCAAAGACCAATCGTCATGGCTCGACCCGGGCCGAGGCAGACCGTGCCATTCTGGAGCAGGCTCTTCACATCTGGATTCAAACCAGAACGAAACCTGCCCGAATCGCTGACTCCTCCCGGATTCAGGATTTGTTCCGCTGGAAATGCGGGCTCATGCCGCTCGCGCGCTCCGGGCTTCCATCTCTCCGCCGCCGTGAAATCGTGATGCCCGCGTTAGGAATCGGCGGCCCGAGGGGACCCGAGGTTAGTCACCTATGAAAGCGGTAGTTCCTGCAGTGCTTACAATTTTAACGAACCAAGCCAAAACCGGAACGGATCGCGCCCGAATCGCTGAACCCGGCGTCTTCCACCTTTGTTCTCACCAGATGTTGTGGTCAGACTGTTGCTTACACCTTAGTCACACCCCAGATCCTTCCCGTGCTGTGCCGCATTGAAGGGGTGCCGTTAACCAATCCGTGCCGGAATGGGACGGCGGAAACCCCTAAGGAAACGGCAGTTCCCTGCGCCGGATCGCTTGACCTTCCGGCCTCGCTTCCGTATAGAACGCGCCATCCAAGCCGGGCCCCTGGGGTGCCGGCGTAACTGTCTTATAGAGGTGCAGCATGTCCCGCCGTTGTGAGTTCACTGGCAAAGGCGCGCAGGTTGGCAACAATGTCAGCCACGCCAACAACAAGACCAAGACACGGTTCATGCCGAACCTGTGCAATGTCAGCCTGATGAGCGAAGCCATGGGCCTGACTTACCGTTTCCGCATCAGCGCCATCGCGCTGAAGACGGTCGAGCATGTGGGCGGCCTCGACAACTTCCTGATGAAGGCGCGTGACGCCGACCTCTCGGAGAAGGCGCTCAAGCTGAAGAACGCCATTGCCAGGAAGCTGGAAGCCCAGAAGGCCGCGGCCTGACCTTCTTTCTGCGCTGGCAGCCCATGAAAGCCGCTCCAAACGGGGCGGCTTTTGCTTTAGGCTGAGGCCTCATGAGCGACGCGCCAGAATCTGCCCCCCGGACGCCGCGCGACGGGACGCCGCGCGTCCATGGCTCTGCCTCGCTGCGCGGCGCGACGCTGGGGCGCTTCACCGAGATCAAGGAGCGCGTGCAGTTCTGGGAGTCGGAACTGGGCGACTACTCCTACCTCGAGCGCCATTGCGAAGTGATCTACGCGTCGATCGGGAAGTTCTGCGCCATCGCGTCGGATGTGCGCATCAATGCATTGAACCATCCGATCGAGCGTATCAGCCAGCACAAGTTCACCTACCGTCCCAACGAGTACTTCACCGGTGCGAAGATCGACAAGGCCTATCGCGAAAGTCGCAAGCGTGAAAGAGTCGGAATTGGCCATGATGTCTGGATCGGGCATGGAGCCATCATCCTGCCAGGCGTGAGGATCGGCCATGGTGCGGTGGTTGCCGCCGGTGCGGTCGTCACGCGCGATGTGGAACCCTATGCCATCGTCGCGGGTGTCCCGGCGCAGTTCCTGCGCTGGCGCTTTGCGCCGGAGGTCAGTTCGCGGATCATTGCGCTGGCCTGGTGGGACTGGGACCATGAAAGACTTGCCGAAGCCATCGGCGACATGCGCGCGCTTGCACCGGAGGAATTCCTCGCCAGGCATGAAACTCACGGTTGATAGGCGAACTGCAGGATCAGGCTGCGCTGCAGCCGCGTATTGAAGTTGTTGTCCGACATGAGGGTGATGCGGGTTTCGCCGTCACGCTGGCAGGCGGCGATGCCCTCCATGTTGTCGATGGCGTAGAAGGGCACGCGGCCCTCGAAGAGAAGCTCGGGCGTGATCACCTTTCCATCGGCGACCTCGGCGACCGGAAAGCGGCGGATCGCCATGCCCGGCAAGGCGGTTGCGGAGAAACTGCGTTCGAGGGTGAGTACCGTGCCATCCGCGAGGATGGTCAGATCCGTGACCTCGAAATCGCCCAAGCGGGCGATCGCAAAACGCTTCACCCTCTTGCCGCGCCACAGCCAGGCGCTGGCGTTACCCCTGTCGTCCCAGTGGCGTTCGGAAATGGCCAGCAGCGCGCCTTTGTCAGGTCCGACTGGCACCACGCCGAGGGCCTCGATCTCGCCATTGTCATCGCCGGCGTCGATGTCCCCGGGATAGGGAACATGGACGAAACGGGCCTTCGGACCCAGCTTTCCGAAATCATAGGTGCCGAGTCTGACGCGACTCTCATAGGCCACGCCCAGTCGCCCCGGCGCGATTTCCGTCACCGCCTCGGCATCGCCCCAGACCTTGCTGCGCTGTGGCTTGCCCTTGCTGTCGAGCATCGGAGACAGATCGCGCGCCGTCAGGCCCGCAAGCATCTGGCCGTCATAGGATAGTTCCGCGGTGAACCAGCGGCCGGCGTCGCTGATGGCCGTGAGGTCTTCGCAGTTCTTGCCCAGCACCAGGCCCGATAGCCCGCCGAATTTCGGGTCGTCGCTCTGCAGGACAAGCCCGCCCCGCCACACGAAGGGGCCGAAGCGTTCCGCGGGGCTCAGATTCTGGAAAGCCGCCAGCGGTTCGGCGGTCACGGTGACGGGGGCTGCATGCGCGGCGGCGGCCAGCAGGAGGAGGCCGGCAAGTGCTAGGCCGGGCTTCACGCGCGGGCACGCCGGCCCGGGGCGCGGGGCGCGGCCTTTTCCTTCTCCTCGAAGAGCTCGGCCAGCTTCTCGGTCATTGCACCGCCAAGCTCCTCGGCGTCGACGATCGTCACGGCACGCTTGTAGTAGCGCGTCACGTCATGGCCGATGCCGATGGCGATGAGCTCCACCGGCGAGCGGTTCTCGATGTCGGTGATGATCTGGCGCAGATGCTTCTCGAGATAGTTCCCGGAGTTCACCGAGAGCGTCGAATCGTCGACCGGCGCGCCGTCGGAGATCACCATCAGGATACGCCGCTGCTCCTGCCGCGCCAGCAGGCGGTTGTGCGCCCAGATCAGCGCCTCGCCGTCGATGTTCTCCTTGAGCAGGCCCTCGCGCATCATCAGGCCGAGGTTGCGCCGCGCCCGGCGCCACGGCATGTCCGCGGACTTGTAGATGATGTGGCGGAGATCGTTGAGGCGGCCGGGATTGGCGGGCTTGTTGGCGGCAAGCCATTTCTCGCGCGCCTGTCCGCCCTTCCAGGCCCTTGTGGTGAAGCCCAGGATCTCGACCTTCACGCCACAGCGTTCCAGCGTGCGGGCCAGGATGTCGGCGCAGGTGGCGGCAACCGTGATGGGGCGGCCGCGCATCGACCCCGAGTTGTCGAGCAGCAGCGTCACCACCGTGTCGCGGAACTGCGTGTCCTGCTCAACCTTGAAGGAGAGCGGATGCATGGGATCGATGACTACGCGGGTGAGGCGCGCGGCATCCAGCACGCCTTCCTCGAGATCGAAATCCCAGGACCGGTTCTGCTGCGCCATGAGACGGCGCTGCAGGCGGTTGGCCAGGCGGGCCACCACGCCCTGCAGGCTGGAAAGCTGCTTGTCGAGATAATTGCGCAGCCGGGTAAGCTCTTCGGCGTCGCAGAGGTCTTCTGCGTCGATCTCCTCGTCGAACTGGTTGGTGAAGACCTTGTAGAAGTCTTCATTGGACAGCGACGAGAAGGGCAGCTGTGGCCGCCAGGGCTCCTCGCCCTCGGTCTCTTCCTCGCCCTCCTGATCGTCGGGCTGCTCGTCGACGTCCATCTGCTGGGCGTCCATCTCGGCGGCCTCTGTCTCGCCCTCTGATTCCTGCAGCTCATCCATCGACTGCTGCTGGCTTTCCTGGTCCTCGCCCTCCGGCGATTCCTGGCGTTCGCCGGCATCGGGTTCGGCCTCATCCTCGTTGTCGTTCTCGTCCGACTGGTCAGGGTCGTCGCCCAGCTCGTCGGCCATCTCGAGGGCCGCGATGATGTCGCGGGACATGCGCGAGAAGGCGGCTTGGTCGTGAATGTTATCGGTGAGATGGGCCAGTTGCGCACTGGCCTTGTCCTCGATCCAGTCGCGCCACAGCTCGACCATCGGCATGGCAGCCTCCGGCGGCGGTGCGCCGGTCAGTTTCTCGCGCACGATGAGCGCAACGGCGTCTTCCAGCGGCGCCTCCTTGCGGTCGGTGTAGCGGGCCACGTCCTTGCGGCGGTAGCGGTCATCCAGCATTGCGGTGAGGTTGGCGGCCATGCCGGGCATGGCATTGGCGCCAACGGCCTCGATACGTGCTTGCTCGACCGATTCAAAGACGGCGCGCGCATTCTTGCCCTGCGGCCGGTAATGCGCATGAACCTTCTCGGAGTGATTGGCAATGCGGAGCGCGAAGCTGTCGGAAAGTCCGCGCACGATGGCGATGTCGGAGGCCTTCATCGTATCGGCGACATTGGGCAGCTTGGCGCGGTTGCCGGCAAGCGAAGGCTGCTCGCTACCGAAGGCCACCGTCACTTCCGGGTCCTCGGCGATGGTCTTCATCGCGATCGTCAGGACGCGCTTGAATTCTCCAGCCGGTGAATCCCTGTCCGCGGCCATGTGCTAAGGGTCCTCAGGCGATGGCGACGTGCGCGGAGGACTCCGGCAGTTCCTCGCCGAAGCAGCGCTGATAGAATTCGGCCACCACACTGCGCTCAAGCTCGTCGCACTTGTTGAGGAACGTCACCCGGAAGGCGAAACCGACATCGCCGAAGATCTCGGCATTTTCTGCCCAGGTGATGACGGTGCGCGGGCTCATCACGGTGGACAGATCACCCTGGACGAAGGCATTGCGGGTGAGATCGGCGACGCGCACCATGTTGGCGATGGTCTTGCGGCCCTTCTCGTTGTTGTAGGCCTTGTTCTTCGACAGAACGATGTTGGTTTCCTGCGCATGGGGCAGGTAGTTCAGCACCGAGATGATGGACCAGCGGTCCATCTGCGCCTGGTTGATCTGCTGCGTGCCGTGATAGAGGCCCGTGGTGTCGCCGAGGCCGATGGTATTGGCGGTGGCGAAGAGCCGGAAGGCGGGATGCGGGCGGATGACCTTCGACTGGTCGAGCAGCGTCAGCTTGCCGGACGACTCGAGGATGCGCTGGATCACGAACATCACGTCGGGCCGGCCTGCGTCATACTCGTCGAAGACCAGTGCCACGTTGTGCTGATAGGCCCAGGGCAGGATGCCCTCCTTGAACTCGGTCACCTGCTTGCCGTCCTTGACCACGATGGCATCCTTGCCGATGAGGTCGATGCGGCTGATATGGCTGTCCAGGTTGATGCGGATGCAGGGCCAGTTGAGGCGCGCCGCAACCTGTTCGATGTGCGTGGACTTGCCCGTGCCATGGTAGCCGGTCACCATGACGCGGCGGTTGTAGGCGAAGCCGGCGAGGATCGCGAGCGTGGTCTCGCGATTGAAGAGGTAGTCCTCGTCGACATCGGGGACATGTTCGGACCGCTGCGAGAAGGCCGGCACATCGAGATTTGAGTCGAACCCGAAGAGCTGCTTCACCGACACCTTGATGTCAGGCATGCCGTTGGCTTCACCGTTCAGCTTTGCAGTCATTGGGGCAGGTCTTCTCTATGAGTTTTCGGGGCGGGTTTTAGACGGTCGCGCCCCATAGGGCAAGGATCAGCAGAAGCCACTTGAACGCAGGTGATCGTAGGCCTGGATCACGGATTTCAAGGTGTCTTCATTGGCGCGGCTGCCGGCATTGGCATCCGGGTGCAGGCGCTTCACCAGCGTCTTGTACTGGGTTTTCACCTGTTCGGGCGTGGCATGATCGTCGAGACCAAGGGTTTGCAGCGCTTTCAACTCTGTGCTGCGCAGAGCGCGGCCCGAGGGGTGGCGTCCGGGTTCCTTGGCGGCGGCGCCATTGAGACCAAAGGGATCCTGCGACATGTTGATGGCCCTGCGGCGCATGCCGGTGACATTTGCGCTGCCGTTGCGGCCCAGCTTCCAGGTGGGGCGATGGCCGAGGCGGGCATCCTTCTGGAAATCCTGAAGTTCGGCGTCCTTCATGCCGTCGAAGTAGTTGTAGGTCTTGTTGTACTGCTGCACATGTTCGGTGCAGTAGTTGTGGAACTTGCCCTCGTGCCCCCGTCCCATCGGCGCCTTGTGGCGGGCCGGCCGCGGGCAATCGGGCCACTCGCACTGGGGTACCGCCGTTTCAGCCGCTTTCCTGACCTCGGAAGGCTTCTTGACGCGGATCTTGTCGAAATATTTTGAATCGAGTTTCATCGCGGCGCAATTATGGGGATCAGGCCGACAACACGCAACCCCTTCGCAAGGTGACATCATGACACTCGGTCCGGTCGGACATCGAATCTCCACGAAGTTGGAGCAAACTTTCGCGCCAGCCTCGCTGGAGGTGATCGACGAGTCCCACCAGCATGCGGGCCATGCCGGGGCTCGGGCGGATGGCGAGAGCCATTTCAGGGTGAAGATCCTGGCCGAGGCGTTCCGCGGCAAGTCACGTGTGGAACAGCATCGCATGATCAACGCGGCTCTGGCAGAAGAACTGCGCGAACGCGTGCATGCGCTGGCGATCCAGGCCGGGCCGCCAGCGGCGCTGGTGGCCGACGAGCTGACGTTCTCGGTGATTCCATCCACGGACCCGCGCCTGCATCGCTTGCTGACGGCTGCGCAGCTTCCGGTCCACGATCTCGACGCACCGATGCTGAGTTTCATCGGCATCGTGACGCCAAACGACGAGCTTGTTGCCTGCGGAGGACTCGAAATGCGCGGCGATGCCGCCCTCATCCGTTCGATTGCCGTTGCGGCCGACCAGCGCAAGTCCATGCTCGGCACCACAGTCACTTTCAAGCTTCTCGCCGAAGCCCGCAATCGCGGTGCCCAGGCGGCCTATCTGCTGACCGCAACGGCCCAGGCTTTCTTTTCGCGGTTGGGCTTCACCGCCATCGACCGCAGCAAGGTGCCGGCACCCATCGCCGCCACGAGCCAGTTCACCGGCCAGGCCTGTGCGTCTGCCCAAGCCATGGTCAGCCGTCTCCGGACCTAGGCGGCGCCTCCGGCTGGCGCCTGTGAAAGTAGACCTGACGGGCGAACCAGCGCATCGGCGGCGTTCCGATCGCGAGGTCATAGAGAAGGTTCGGTGGCCCATAATCCATGATCCGGCGCAGCAGCAGTTTCTTGCCGAAGCCGGGCATCTCGCGCGCCAGTGCGTGTTCGGGCGGCGGTCCCTGGCGCAGCAGATGGTCGGCGATCAACTGGCCAGCCCGGCGGCCGAAGCGGAAGGCCAGACGGATTCCGCCGCCGGTCAGCGGCGACACATGCCCAGCCGCATCGCCGATCAGCAAGAGGCCGGGTGCCGCGAAGGGCGAGACCGGCCCCCCGCATGGAATCAGCCCGCTGCGGCGTTCCCTGATCCGGGCCTGAGAGAATCCGAAGAGCGCTTCGGCATGGGCAAGGAAGGCCTTGAGATCGGGCTTGGTGCCCTCGCTTGTCGCAAGACCCACCTGAACGAATCCCGGCGCCGGCGCAACCCAGGCCAGATAACCACGCGCCAGGCGCGTATCGAGGAAGCAATGCAGGAGATCCGGATCGGCCCTGGGCAGTTCCTCGTACTCGACTTCCAGCCCGGTGAGGAAGCGCGTGTTGCGTCCGAGCTGGAAAAGCCTGGCGACGGTGGACCGGGCGCCATCGGCGCCGACAAGGAAGCGCGTCGCCACCTCGAACTGCGGCAGGTCGAAGCCGGTTCCGGTTCGGGCGGCATGCGCGAACTTCCGCCCGCAGACGATGTCCGCGCCGGCGCGGCGTGCTTCGTCGGCCAGCCAGCGGATCAGCGCCGCGGTATCGGTGGTCTGGAAGTAGTAGTCACGCGAGGCGAGGTCGATATGCTTCAACGAAGGTGCATAGAGCCTGACCCCGTGAATTGAGCGGGAGAACTCTGCGGGCGTGTCGATCTCGTCGGCAGCCTCCTTGACCAGGATGCCGGTGGTGTGGATGCGGGCACCCGGTTCGGGCTTGGCCTCGATTACCATGGTACGAAGACCGCGAAGCGCCGCCGCGCGCGCGCAGATCAGGCCGGCGAAGCTGGCACCGACAATGATGAGGTCAAACTGCCGCAACGCCTTCGGCCTGCTGCAACGGCGTGATGCGGATAGCGGTGACCTGGTGCTTGCGCTTCTTGAGGATCTCGAAGCGGAAGCCGTGGAAGTTGAAGGCCTGACCAACGTCCGGGATCATGCGGGCCTCGTGAATGACCAGGCCGGCGATGGTGGTGAACTCTTCATCCGGAAGCTTCCAGTCGAAGGCGCGGTTGAGATCTCGGATCGGCACGCCACCCTCGACGAGGAAGGACCCGTCCGGCTTCTGGCGCACACCGCTGGCCACGGCATCGTGCTCGTCCTTGATGTCGCCTACGATCTCCTCGATGATGTCTTCGAGCGTGATCAGTCCCTGCACCTCGCCATATTCGTCGACGACGATGGCAAAATGCGTCTTGCGCTTGAGGAACGCGTTGAGCTGATCGGGCAGCGGGCGCGTGTCGGGCACGAACCATGCGGGGCTGAGAATCTCGTCGATCTTCACCTTGCGCGCGTCGCCGCCCTGCTTTTGCAGCGCGGCGAAGAGATTCTTGGCGTGCAGCACGCCGATGATGTTGTCCGGGGTCTCGGTCCAGACCGGAATGCGCGTGTGGCCGCTCTTCAGAACGTGAGCGACGATTTCGGCAGGTTCCTCATCGGCATCGATCATGGTCATGCGGGTGCGGTGAACCATGACGTCCGAGACCTCGAGATCCTGCATGTCGAGAATGCCGCCCAGCATGTCGCGGTCGCCCTTCACCACGCCGCCTTCCTTGTGATGAAGGTCGATGGCGCCACGCAATTCGGCATGGGCAGAAAGCACGTTCTGCGAGGCCTTGATGTCGACGCCGAAGAGGCGCAGCACCTGCTTGACGATGAACTCCACCGCCATGACGATGGGGCCGAAGACTGCCACGATGACGCGCACCAGGGGTGCTGCGGCCAGAGCGGTACGGTCGGGATTGGCGATGGCATAGGTCTTGGGCAGGACCTCGCCGAAGATGAGAACCAGGATCGTCATGATCACCGATGCGATGACGGCACCCGTGTCGCCGAACATGCGCACCAGTACCAGCGTGGCCAGTGCCGAAGCCGAGATGTTCACCACATTGTTGCCCAGCAGCAGTGCGCCGATCAGGCGCTCGCGCATGCTCGTCAGTGTCAGCACCATGCGGGCGCGCAGACTGCCGCGCCGCTCGAGTTCGGTGAGGCGGGCCCGGGAGGTTGCGGTGAGCGCGGTTTCGGATCCTGAGAAGAAGGCCGAGCAAACGAGCAGGATCAGTATGGCGGCAATCGAGAGTCCGAGATCGAGTGTCATCGACGCTGCAGGTCTCCCTTCAGGAAGGCGATCACATCGGCGTCGGCGATGTCGCGGGCGATGAAGGCTTCGCCAATGCCGCGCACCAGGATGAAGGTGAGCTTGCCGCCCTGCGCCTTCTTGTCCTGGCGCATGACTTCGACCAGAACCTCGGGCGGCGGCAGGTCGCCGGGAATGTCGGAGGCATGAACCGGCAGGCCGACGCTTCTGAGATGCCGGGCCACGCGGTCTCCCGTTCCCGCCGCGCAGAGACCGAGCGACTCGGAGAAGCGAAAGGCCTGCACCATGCCGATGGCCACGCCTTCGCCATGCAGCAGCCTGGCGGAATAGCCCGTGGCCGCCTCCAGCGCATGGCCGAAGGTATGGCCAAGATTGAGCAGTGCCCGCACGCCTGTTTCGGTCTCATCCTCGGCCACGATCGCAGCCTTGGCTTCGCAGGAGCGGCGGATGGCATGAATACGCGCCTGCCGGTCCCCGCGCATGACAAGGTCCGCGCTGGATTCCAGCCAGTCGAAGAAAGATGCATCGCCCAGCAGACCGTACTTGGCGACTTCGGCATAACCTGCAGCCAGTTCGCGCCGCGGCAGCGTGTCGAGCAGGCCGATGTCGGTGATCACAGCCACCGGCTGATGGAAGGCGCCGATCAGGTTCTTGCCATGGATGGAATTGATGCCGGTCTTGCCGCCGACGGAAGAGTCGACCTGAGCCAGAAGGCTGGTCGGGATCTGGATGAAATCCACGCCGCGACGGAGGATCGCTGCCGCAAATCCCGCAAGATCGCCGATCACCCCGCCGCCCAGGGCGACGATGCGGTC
>JAPLOT010000031.1 GCA_026400595.1 Alphaproteobacteria bacterium
GCCTTGCGGCTGGCCTTCCCCGCGACCGTGACGGTGATCGACTGGTCGAAGGCCTCGCCCTTCTTCAGCGTGTAGGGCCAGGGATCGAGCAGCGAGCAGACATAGGTCTTGTAGGAGGCATCCATCCAGTTGCGGTGGTCCTCCATCTCGAACTTGTTGCCTTCCATCAGCACGGTGGCAGTCACGCCGGGGGTGACCGTGTGCTTGAGCGAGCGGATCTCGAAGACCGGCTGGCCGGGGCTGATGAACTTCGGAAAGCGCGACTTCCTCGTCTTGCCGTCGGTGTGGACGATCTCAACCGGTTCGCCGACGACGCCCACCAGCGGATGCAGCACCACGAAGCCGGTACGGTTGGTGAGAAAGTCGGTGAGCGGCGTGGCATGGGCCGAGAACTTTACCACGCCCTGGGCCGAGGCCTCGATCTTCGCGGCATAGCGGATGCCCTGGTCCGCGTCCTGGCAGACGGCGTCGTAGCTGACCATGAAACTGTCCTTGCCCTGCCTGACCTTCAGGCCGGTGATCGCGGGCGCATAGGTTCCCCAGTTCTTGTCGCGCACCAGGAAGGCGATGCCGCGCAGCACCTCGGCGCCGTTGAAGCGGATGTAGCGGAGCGCGCCATTGTCGAGCACGGCGCTGATCGGACCCGCGGTGAGGGTTCGCTTCTTGCCGTCCGGGACATCGGTGCCGAAGAGCTTGATACCGCGGCTTGCCGGTTTTGTGGCCATGCTGGTTCTCCTGAGGTCAGATGACCCGTTCGGTCGCCGGATCGATAACGATGGCGCGGGTCATGTCGATGTCGATGTGGGTCTTCTCGCCGGGTTTGCTGACGTCATGCGCCGCGAGGTCTGCGACGATGCTGGTGCCGCCCAGCGGGAGCGTCACGTGGACGCGTGAACCGGTGGGCTGCACGAGTTCGATGACGACCGGCACCCGGGCATGGCCTGCCGCGGCCCGGGGGCCTGCCAGGGCGATATACTGGGGGCGGATGCCGACGAGCACCGCCTGGCCTGACTTGGCCTTGCTCTGCTGCGGCAGGGGGAGGGCCGTGCCATCCGCGAGCGCGACGGTTTTTCCCTTAACGGTCGCCTTGACGAAGTTCATCTTCGGGCTACCGAGGAAGCCCGCCACGAAGCGGTTCTCCGGACGCTCGAAGAGATCGAGTGGCGCGCCCTGCTGTTCGATGATGCCGTCGCGCAGCAGCACGATGCGGTCGGCCAGGGTCATGGCCTCGATCTGATCATGCGTGACGTAGACCATTGTTCGGCCGAGTTCCCGGTGCAGCCGCTTGATCTCGACCCGCATGTCGTCGCGCAGCTGGGCATCGAGGTTGGAGAGCGGCTCGTCGAAGAGATAGAGAATGGCATCGCGCACGATGGCGCGCCCGATGGCAACGCGCTGCCGCTGCCCGCCCGAGAGTTCACGCGGGAAGCGCTGCAGGAGATGTCCGATGCCCAGCATCTCGGCGGCGCGGGCGACGCGCTTCTCGACCTCCGGTTCCGCGAACTTGCGGGCGCGCAGGCCGAAGGCGATGTTGTCCTTCACGTTGAGATAGGGGTAGAGCGCGTAGTTCTGGAAGACCATGGCGATGTCGCGGTCGCGCGGGCGCGCATAGGTCACATCGCGGCCGCCGATCTCGACGCTGCCCTCGCTTGCCTCCTCCAGTCCGGCGATGGTCCGCAGCAAGGTGGACTTGCCGCAGCCGGACGGGCCGACGAGGACCGTGAACTCGCCGGACGGCACTTCCAGGTTGATGCCCTTCACGGCGTGGAAGGCGCCATAGTGCTTGTGCAGGTTGGTGATCTTGAGATCCGACATGGCTAACCCTTGACTGCGCCCATCGAGATGCCGCGCACCAGATAGCGTTGCATGATCGCGACGGTAAAAAAGACCGGAATGGTGCCGAGCACCGACATGGCGGCGATCTTGGCCCAGAAGTTGGACTGGCCGCCGAAGTAGTGCGTGACCTGCACCGTATAGGTGGTGACTTCGGTGCGGGTGAGCACAAGCGCGAAGAGGAAGTCGTTCCAGGCGAAGATGAAGGTGAAGACGGCGGTGGCGAAGAGGCCGGAGCGTGCCATGGGCAGCACCACCTTCCACAACACTTCCCAGCGGGTGCAGCCGTCGACCAGCGCGCTCTCCTCGAGCTCGAGCGGAATATCCTCGATATAGCCGCGCATCATCCAGATCACATAGGGAAGGCTGAAGGCCGTGTAGAGGATGATGAGCCCGTGAAAGGTGTCAACCCAGCCGAGATACACGTAGAGCAGGAAGATCGGGAACACGATGGCCACGGGCGGCATCATGCGCTGCGAGATGATCCAGACGGCGAGATTCTCGCCGCCGGTCTTGAATCGGACCAGGCTGTAGGCTGCAATGGTGCCGAGGATCATGGCGAAGACCGTCGACACGCTGGCCAGCACCAGGCTGTTCCACACGGTCCAGGCGTCGCCATCCTTGAACAGCACCCGGTAGTTCGAGAACTGGATGCTGGCCGGATACCAGACCGGCGGGAAGGCGAAGATCTCGTCCGGCGTCTTGAAAGAAATGCTGAACAGCCAATAGACCGGGAAGACGAAGACGATCACCAGCAGTGTGGCGAGCACATAGCGGAAGGCGAGCCGCGGGCCAGGACGGCGGTGGAAGGGAAGCGCACTCATTTCGCCAGCCCCATGCGTCGGATGGCCCAGGTGCAGACCACTGTCAGGATGGCGATCACCAGGAAGGCGATGGCCGCGGTGTAACTGGTTTCGAACTGCTTGAAGCCCTGCACATAGGCATAGATGGAGATGGTCTCGGTCATGGTTCCCGGCCCGCCCTGGGTGAGGGCCCAGATGATGTCAAAGATGCGGAAGAGGTCGAGGCCGCGGATGAGGATGGCGATGGCCATCACCGGCCAGATCGCCGGCACCACGATGTAGCGGAAGCTGCGCCAGAAGCGGGCGCCGTCGATCTCGGCCGCCTCGAGCTGCGACTTGTCGACGTTGGACAGCGCGGCGAGCAGGATCAGGAACATGAAGGGCGTCCACTGCCAGATCTCGCAGAAGATGATGGCCGGATAGACAAGATTGGGATTGATGGTCCACAGCAGGTCCATGCGCTCGCCGGCGAAGAAGCTGACGATCTGGTTGATCGGGCCATAGCGGTTATCGAAGAGAAGGCGCCAGGTGGCGCCTGCGACGATGGGCGAGATGATGGTGGGCAGCACGAGGAGCGCCACGAAGAGCTGGCGGCCCGGCATGCGCTCGAGAAACAGATAGGCCATGGCGAGGCCGAGAAGCAGTTCGACCGGGAGCGCGATGGCGGTGATCAGCAGCGTGTGGGCCAGGGACCACCAGAGCCGCGCGTCCTTGAACAGGTTGGCGTAGTTGTAGAGGCCCGCGAAGGACGTGTCCGTGTCCATCATGTCGATGCGCATGAAGCTCACGACAAGCGAATAGATCAGCGGAAAGAGGCCGATGAGCAGCAGGAGGAAGATGGCCGGCGCCACCAGCCAATACTTGAAATTGCGATCGGGATGAACGGCCGCCGTCATTCGTACAGATTGCTTCTGAAAATCTTCGGGATCAATGCCCTTGGGCGAGCGGCCTCCCCCGCAAAGGAGGGAGGCCACCAGTGGCGTTACATCTTGGGATAGGCGCCGGACTTGGACGCCCAGTCGGCATAGACGGCCTTCTGCTTGTCCACGCCGATCTTCTCGGTGATGGCATCCCACTCGGCCGCGGCGGCGTCGAGGATGGCCTTCGGGTCCTCGCCCGACCACAGCTTGGACACCGACTGGCGCAGCACTTCCTCGTACTTGTCGGTCTGCAGCACCGACAGGTCGAGAAGGCCGTTGTTGGCGCCGTCCTGCAGCGCCTTAAGGTAGTCCTTGGCATCGGGCCACAGGGCGGCATAACCCGGATCCGTGAAGTGCGAGTCGCGGAAGGGATCGCGCAGCGCATAGGGCAGCTTCACGCGTTCGAGGCTCACGGCCTCGCTGTTCAGCCACTGGATGAACAGGTAGGCGGCATCCTTGTTCTTGGAGGCAGACGAGACCGACAGGCAGAAGCCGGCGGCCAGTTCCGGATGTCCGCCCGGCGTCATGGCGTAACCGACCTTGCCGGCGATGGTGGACTTGGGAACCCAGCTCATGACTTCCTGGTCGGTGCCGTAGCTCGCGGCCCAGCGGCCATAGGGCGGCCAGGAGATGGTCATGGCTGTCTGGCCCTGCAGGAAGGCTGCAAGGTTCTCGACGAAGCCCCACTGTTCCACGCCAGCCGGGGCATACTTGTTCTCGGCCAGCCAGTCGGTGAAGACCTTGACGCCCGCGTCGGTGTTGATAGTGGCCTTCATGGTCTCGGCGTCGAAGAACTTTCCGCCCTCGTTGCGGAAGCGCTCCTGGAACATGAAATTGCCGTAGCCCGGTTCGCGGAAGAAGGCCGCGCCATAGGGCTTGCCACCGGTCACTTCGGTGATGAGGCTGGCAACCTGGTCGAAGTCCTTCCAGGTCGTCGGCGGCACCGGAAGGTCGGCGCCGTACTTGTCCTTGTAGGCCTTCTGGATCGCCGGATCGGTGAGCACGTCCTTGCGGTAGTACAGGACGAAGACGTCGCCGTCGTCCGGCAGGCCGTAGATCTTGCCGTTCACCATCATCTGGTTGTCGCGATAGGTCGAGGCGATCTTCATCAGCTCGTCGCGATAGCCGTACTTGTCGACGAAGGAATCGAGCACTTCAAGCGCGCCGGCATTGGCGAGGTCGGGCATCCAGGACGGGATGACGTTGAGCGCGTCATAGGCGCCCGCGCCCGAGCGGAAGTCCTGCATGATCTTGGTGAACATCTCGGCAACCGGAACCTCTACGACCTTGACGTCGATTCCGGTGAGTTCCTTCCATTTCGGACCGGAGAAGTTCAGCGGGTCCAGCGACTGCAGGCCCGCCTCCCAGACGATGGTAATCGTCTGGCCGCTGTATTGCTTGGCGGCTTCCACCGCCGTTGCCGCGCCATCGGCGGCGAGTGCCGCGCGTGTCGGCAGGGTACCCGCAAGCCCGGCGGCAATGCCGATCTTGCCTACGTCACGTCTTGTTACCATTGTCGTCCTCCCGTTTGAGAATGGCTGCGACAGGCGGCCATTCGAGTCTCCCCCGTGTCCTCCCGGGGAATTGCATCACCCGAAGCGCTTGGCGAAGCCTTCGAGCTTTTTCTTGAAGCCGTCACGCTCCAGCACGTCGCGATTGACCACGCCGCGCGGAACCTGTCCTTTCTGCACCTCGAGCACCGCCTTCACGTCCGCCGCGCCGTTTCCGGCGAAGCATTGGTCGGTCCAGCACAGCGCATGCGGCGCCACGATGACGTTGTCGAGCTTGAAGAGCGGATCGTCAGGATCGGTCGGCTCCTGTTCGAAGACGTCAAGCCCGGCTCCGGCGATCTTCCGCTCCTGAAGCACCCTGGTCAATGCCTTCTGGTCGATGATCGGCCCGCGAGCAGTGTTGATGATGTAGGCGGTGGGCTTCATGAGCGCCAGCCGCTCCGCGTTGACAATATGGTGCGTCTGCGGGGTGAGCGGGCAGTTGACTGCAAGCAAGTCCGAGCGCGCAAAGAGATCTTCCAGCCCAACCAGCTCGATGCCGAGTTCTGCGGCAGTCCGTGGGTCTGCATAGGGATCATGCGCAATGTATTTCATGTCGAAGGGCCGCGCCAGGCGGAACATCTCGGCGCCGATGTTGCCGACGCCGAGCGATCCCAGCGTCTTTCCCACCAGACCGACGCCCATGTGTTCGCCGCGCGCGGCAAAGCCGGGCGCACCCATCCGCGCAAGCCTGTCCTTGACCATCATCTTGCCGGTGAGCGCCAGGATGAAGGTGAGGATGGACACGGCCACCGGGCGGCGCACGCCATCGGGCGTGATGACGAGCGCGATGTCATTTGCCGTGCAGGCCGGGACATCCACTGTGTCGTAGCCCACGCCGAAGCGGGCAATGACCGCAAGACGGCCGGATTTCGGAACGCTTTCCGGGGCAAAGCGGTGGGCCAGGAGGATGAGGGCGTCGAACTCCTCCAGCTGATCGGCGCGCAGCGGATTGGCGTTGTCGAGGAAAGCCATGTCGACCCCCTTCGCCTTGCGCAGGGGCCCGAGGTCGAAGTCCACGAAGGTGGGCGTGCCATCCGGCTTGCGGAAGTCGCCCGAGATCGCGACGCGATAGTGCTGGCTCATGGACGACAACCTTCGCGCAGCGTGGCAATGGCCGAGGTCAGTGCATCGCGCAGCACCCAGGCATCGCCGGAGTAGCAGCAGAAGTCGAAGCCCTGCTTGTAGAGGGCGATGCCGGCATCGGTGGTCGGCACCAGCCGGCCCAGCGCCTTGCCGTGTTTGCGCGTGGCGGCGACAGTGCGGTCGATGGCCTCGAGGAACCTGGGGTGATTGAACTCGCCGGGAATGCCAAGCGAGACCGAAAGATCGAAATGGCCCACCCACAGGGCATCGACGCCATCCAGTGCGGCGATCTCGTCGGCATTCTTCGCGCCATCGGCCGTCTCGATCTGGCAGAAGAGCGTTGTGCGGGCGTTGGCAGCCGCAAGCTTCTCGGGCACCGGACCCGCGGCATAGTTGTCATGCGCCACGCCCAGTGCCACGCCGCGCATGCCGGCAGGGTAGTATTTCATGCAGTCCAGGATCGCCCGGGCTTCCGCCGCCGAATTGACCATGGGTATCATCAGGCCCTCGGCCCCCATGTCGCAGGCACGGGCGATGTGATGGTACTCCTTCGACGGAACGCGAACGATCGCCGCGACGCCACCGGCCTCAAGATAGCGGAGCCCGCTCTTGACGGTTTCGAATCCGAAGCCCGAGTGTTCCATGTCGAAGAGCGCGAAGTCGCAGCCGGCCTGCTTCAGGATATGCCCGATCCCTGGCGTCATGAATTCGACGAGGAAGTGCCCGAGCTTGATCTCGCGCGACGTCGCCATGTCCTTGAGGGTCCGTCTTGCCATCAGTGCTTCTCCGGATCGGTGCCTTCGCAGGCAAGTGAATAGGACGCCACGGTCTTGCTGAGAACAAGTTCGGCGCTGTCGCGGTTGAACTGCGCGAAATGCGCGGTCTTCAGATGCGCGTCGAAGGCGGGCTTGTCGTCATAGATTTCGTAGAGAAACACCCGGTCCGGTTCGTCTTCCGGCGCCAGCACGTCGAAGCGCCTGCATCCCGGTTCCTCGTGACAGGAGGCGATGGCATTGGCGTCGATCAGCCGCCGGAACGCCGCCATGGCGCCGGGCTTGAGCCTGAAGTCAACGGTGATCACGAAGCCTCTCATGTCTTGCCTGTCCTCACTTGCCAGTACAGTCCGATGACCTGGTCGAGGTGTTCGCGCATGCAGCGGGCGGCCGCATCGGCATCATGCGTGCGGATCGCCTCGAAGATGGAGCGATGCGCGTCATAGGCAATCCGGTTCTGTCCGGGAAAGCTGAGCGTCACGTGGCGCTGGTCGACCAGCCATTCGAGAATTGCGGAATGCAATGCCGGATAGATGGGGTTCTTCGGTATGGTCGCGATGACATAGTGGAAGTCGATGTCGGTGCGCTCGAAGCTGCGCATGTCGCCGATGGCGTCGCCATTCGCTTTGAGCGCAGCTGCCAGCCGGGCGATGTCCTGCTCCGTCGCCAGGCGCGCCGCATCTCGCACAAGCCCGGTCTCGAACAGGATGCGCGCCTCCTGAAAGTGGCGGATGCCCTCGGGAGCTGACAACAGATAGCGGGCGCTGCCGGCAAGCGATGACATGACGGCGGCAGGAGTGGGTGTGGCCACCCGCGCCCGGGCCCCGGGGCGGAGCTCGACCAGGCCCATGCGCTGCAAATGAAAGAGGGCCTCGCGGACCGCCGTCCGGCCGACCCCGAATTCCTTCATCAGGTCGCGTTCCGAGGGCAGCTCGTCGCCAGGGGCTGACTGCTGGTTGCGAATGCGCTGCTCGATTATCTCGGCGATCTGCTCGAAAAGCCGGGACCGTTTCAGGACCGTCATCGTTGGTATACCTGTTATACCAGCCAAGGCTAGGGCGGATTTCGAGGATGCGTCAAGAGCTTGTGGCGGTTTGAAAAAAAGAATCCACAGCAGGGCTTGCATAATATTAGAATATTATAATATATAGGTGAGATCACGCGGTAGTGCCGCACATCAAGGGAGTCGCAAATGAATCTGGATCGCGCTGTTCTGGCCTTTGCAGGAGTTGTCGTCCTGATCTCGGTCCTGCTCGCCCATCTTGTTTCACCTTACTGGCTGCTGCTCACGGTCTTTGCCGGTTTGAATATGGTTCAGGCAGCCTTCACGGGGTTCTGTCCGGCCGCAATGATCTTCAAGAAGCTCGGCTGCCGTTCGGGCGAGGCCTTCAAGTAGGCTGCTGGAGCCTGATCGAGGTGAAGACGATGCGCAAGCTGGCAGTGTTGGGATTGGCCGCGCTGATGTCTCTGGCCGCTCCGGCCGGAGCTGCGGAGATGGTGGTTCAGCCGGTCGAGAAGATCGAGCGCAAGGCGGTCTACGGACGGGTCGAAAGCCGCGACACCGTGATGGCCCGGGCCCGGATCGGCGGGACAGTGCAGTCGCTCGATGTGGAAGAGGGAACCGCCGTCAAGGCCGGCGATGTCATCGCCACCGTCGTTGACGACAAGCTCGCGCTGCAGCTCAAGGCCACCGATGCCCGTATCCAGGCCATCGACGCTCAGCTCCAGAACAGCATCGTCGAACTCCAGCGCGCCCAGAAGCTGCTTTCGACCGGAACAGTGCCGAAGAGCCGCGTCGATACACAGCAGACTCAGGTGGATGTCCTGACGAACCAGCTGGCGCAGGCCCAGGCCGAACGGCAGGTGCTTGTGCAGCAGGGCACGGAAGGCGACGTCATTGCCCCCGCGCCCGGGCGCGTGCTGGCCGTGCCGGTGACCAGGGGCAGCGTCATTC
Organism: Alphaproteobacteria bacterium; assembly: GCA_026400595.1. Classification (GTDB taxonomy): domain Bacteria; phylum Pseudomonadota; class Alphaproteobacteria; order Rhizobiales; family Aestuariivirgaceae; genus Aestuariivirga. Next base: position 8,920 of record JAPLOT010000031.1, read on the forward strand.
TGCCTGGCGAAACCGTGGCGCGCATCGCCGGCGGCGGCTATTTCCTACGCCTGGCGCTGCCGGAACGGCATGCGGCGCGGATCGTGGAAGGCGATACCGTGCTGGTTGGGGCCCGCGGCATGTCGATCGCGCCCGATGCGGCGCGGCGGGGCAAGCTGGTGAAGGTCTATCCGGAAGTTGCCGATGGCCGTGTCATCGCGGATGTCGAGGTGGATGGGCTTGGCGACTTCTTTGTCGGCGAGCGGACCCTGGTCTGGATCCCGGTCGACACGCGCAAGGTCATCGCCGTGCCGCCGGCATCGGTGAGCAACCGCTTCGGCGTGGACTACGTGAAGGTGCAGGGTGCCGCAGCCGCGATCGATGTTCCCGTCATCATCGGTGAAACCTTCGAATCGGCCGAAGGGTCGCGCGTCGAGATCCTGTCCGGCCTCAATCCCGGTGACCGGGTGCTGGTTCCATGACACCCGAGACGAAGGTCAGGCTCGGCATCGCCGGTCAGCTGACCAAGGCCTTCATCACTTCGCCGCTGACGCCGCTCTTTCTCTTCGCCGCGCTCGTTGTGGGCCTGGTGGCCCTGATCACCCTGCCGCGGGAGGAAGAGCCGCAGATCTCGGTGCCGATGGTGGACATCCATGTCCGCGCCGACGGTCTCAAGGCCGAAGATGCGGTGAAGCTGGTCACCGAGCCGCTTGAGACCATCGTCAAGAGCATCGACGGCGTCGAGCACGTCTATTCGCAGACGCGGGACGATGGCGCCATGGTGACGGCGCGCTTCCTCGTGGGCACCAGTTCCGATGCGGCGATCCTGCGCGTGCACGAGAAGATCCGCGCCAACATGGACCGTATCCCGGTCGGCGTGCCGGAGCCGCTGATCGTCGGCCGCGGCATCGACGATGTGGCGATCGTCGTCCTGACGCTCTCGCCCAAACCCGAGGCTGCCGCGCACTGGACGGCCAACGGGCTGAGTCGCGTCGCGCGCGAGCTGCAGGTGGAGCTGGCCAAGCTCGATGACATCGGCCTAACCTATATCGTCGGCGCGCAGGGCGAGGAGATCCGCATCGAGCCCGATCCCGAGAAGCTGTCGCTCTATGGGATCACCCTGCAACAGCTGGCGGGCAAGCTGGGCGGCGCCAACCGGTCGTTCCAGGCAGGCCAGATCCGCAACGACAACAAGCAGGTCTCGCTGATGGCTGGACAGACTCTGCAGACGCCCGCCGAGATCGGCAACATCCTGCTGACCGCGCGCGACGGCCGCCCTGTCTATGTGCGCGATGTGGCGAACGTTCTGCTGTCGTCCGGCAGTGCCGAGCATCGGGTCAGCAATGTCCTTCACACGCCAGACGGCATGCTCGCCGTGCCGGCCGTCTCGCTGGCCATCGCCAAGCGGCCCGGTACCAATGCAGTGGTGATCTCCGAGCACATCGTGGATCGACTCGAACAGCTCAAGGGCCAGATCATCCCCGAGGATGTCGCCGTCGACATCACGCGCAATTATGGCGAAACCGCCAACGAGAAGGCCAACGAGCTTCTCTTCCACCTGGCGCTGGCGACCATCTCCATCGTGATACTGGTGGCGCTGTCCATCGGCTGGCGCGAGGCGATCGTCGTCGCCATCGTCATTCCCACCACTATCCTGCTGACGCTCTTCGCGGCGCGCCTGATGGGTTACACGCTGAACCGCGTGAGCCTCTTTGCCCTCATCTTCTCCATCGGCATCCTCGTGGACGACGCCATCGTGGTCATCGAGAACATCGCCCGCCACTGGGCGATGAAGGATGGCCGCTCACGCGTCGCCGCCGCCATCGATGCGGTGGCGGAAGTCGGCAACCCGACGATCATCGCGACGCTCACCGTGGTGGCCGCCCTGCTGCCCATGCTCTTCGTGTCGGGCCTGATGGGCCCCTACATGAGCCCCATTCCCGCTGTTGCCTCGGCGGCCATGATCTTCTCCTTCTTTGTGGCCGTCATGGTGACCCCCTGGCTGATGATGAAGCTTGCACCCGCCAATGGTGGAGACCATGGCCATGGCGATGAGCAGGGTGGCCGCTTCGGCAGATCATATCTCCTTGTCGCGCGTCCCATCCTCAAATCGAAGCTGCGGGCATGGATCTTCCTTCTCGCCGTCGGCATCGTGACGCTGGGTTTGCTGGCGCTGTTCTACACCAAGGATGTGACCGTCAAGCTCCTGCCCTTCGACAACAAGTCGGAGCTGCAGGTCGTCGTCGATCTGCCAGAAGGTTCCTCGGTGGAGGCGACCGACAGGGTGCTGCGCGAAGCCGCGGAGGT
>JAPLOT010000059.1 GCA_026400595.1 Alphaproteobacteria bacterium
CTGTCCAGTCTCTGACGATTTCATCCAGATCAAGACGCGGCCGGGGCATCGGCGCTAGACTGGCATCATGAACATGCTGGACCTTGCTTTCCGCCTGGGCCTTGCCCTTGCCATCGGTTTCGTCATTGGCCTCGAGCGGGGCTGGCGCGAGCGCGACGAGGAGGAAGGCCAGCGCACGGCCGGGCTTCGCACTTTTGCGCTGACCGGCCTCCTTGGCGGTGTGCTGGGGGCGCTCTCGATCGGGGGCGACCGCAGCCTGCTGGCGGCCGCCTTTGCGACCCTCGGCGCAGTGCTGGGGGTCTTCTTCTGGCGGGAGGGCCAGAAGCACGAGGATCTGAGTGCCACGACCTTCGTGGCAGCGCTCGTGACCTTCGCGCTGGGTGCCTTTGCCGTGCTGGGCGACACCACAATTGCCGCCGGCGCCGCGGTGGCCACGCTGCTACTGCTGGCAAACAAGGAGACGCTGCACGGCTGGCTGGCGCGCATCACCTGGCCGGAGCTGCGCTCGGGCCTGCTGCTGGCGGCCATGACATTCATCGCGCTGCCGCTGCTGCCGGACCGGACCATCGATCCCTGGCAGGCGATCAATCCGCACGAGATATGGCTGATGACGATCCTGATCGCAGCGGTGTCCTTCGCGGGATACGCGGCCGTCAAGATCGCCGGGCCGCAGCGCGGGCTGGTGCTCGCCGCGACGTTGGGCGGGTTGGTCGCATCGACCGCCGTGACACTCTCGCTTGCGCGTCTGGCCAGGGCCAGCGCTGCCCATGTGCGGATGCTGTCGGGTGCCATCCTTGCGGCGGGGGCTGTCATGCTGCTGCGCGTCCTCGCCGTGGTGGCGTTGCTGAATTCGCCGCTCGCGTCTGCCCTCGCACCGGTTCTTCTGGCCGGGGCGGTGGCGTCCGGACTGATCGCGGCCGTGCTGGTGGGCCGGCATGTGCAGCAGTCCGCCGGGCAATCCTCCGACCTCGTGATGCGGAACCCCTTCGAGATCAGCGAAGTCCTGCGCTTCGGCGCACTTTTGGCCGTGGTGATGGCAGCCGTGACGCTGGCACGCCAGGCCTATGGCGACGGCGGCCTCTTCGGCGTCGCCGCCATGTCCGGCCTTGCCGATGTCGATGCGCTTACCCTTTCGGCTGCGAGGCTTGACGTGCCGCTGACCGTTGCGGCCGATGCCATCCTGATTGCAATTGCGGTGAACACGCTGGCCAAGACCGCCTATGCCGGCTACACAGGCGGGGCGCGCATTGGTGGCCTGCTGCTCCTGTGCAACACCGCCATCATCGGCATAGCCTATGGCGCGCGGCTCTTGCTACAGTAGCGGCGACAGGGACACGACCGAACATGCCGCAATCAGAGACACGCAAGCTTCCGCCCATGTCGGCGCTGGAGTTCGCCATCCACCGTTCATTCTCGAACTTCCTTTTCGGCCTGCGGCTCATGCTGGGCTGGGTCATCCTGCAGCTGCCACTGCTCGCGGCACTCCACTACGGCGTGTTCCAGGGTGCCATGCCCGATCTGAGCGCTCCTACGCCCAGGTTCTATGCAGCTGCTGCCGCGCTTGGCCTGTTCAACCTCATCGCCTCCATCTCGTTCAGCGTGAACTGGCACCGTCGCCTGCTGCTGTCGGAGTCGCCCAGGGGGCTGGGGTGGTTCCGTCTCGACGGAGTCGTCTGGCGCTATCTTTTTCGCTTCGTGATCATCGGCATCATTGTCGCGATCATCGCGGGCGTGGCGACCGCCGTGATGCAGACGCTGGCGGGCGGCGAGCTGCTCGGCCCGGCAGGCCCGCCCGTCGGCATTGCCGTAGCCGTCATCCTCGGTCTCTTCGCGCTGTTTGCCTGGTACCGCCTGTCGAGTGCCTTGCCCGCTGTGGCCGTCGACAATCGGGAATATGGTCTCGCTGCGGCCTGGCGCGCCACGCGGCGCAACAGCCTGCGCTATCTTGGCTTCACCTTCTGGCTGATCTTCGCACTCGCCATCGGCAATGGCCTGTCCGGCGGCGCCGTGGCCGCGCAGGAGGCTCTCAAGAATCCGTGGCTGACCGCCGGTGCCGGGCTGCTGGCCGTGTTCCTTTCGCTGCTGACGATTTTCGTGACCAGCAGCATCGCCACCAGCCATTTCTATTTCTTCGGCGAAGGCAGGGACTATCCGGAGATCTAGACCCTTTCGCCGACGAGGTCGTAATCCTCGGCCTCGACGATGCGCACGCGTACCATGTCGCCGGGCTTGAGGCCGGTCTCGCCGGGCAGGAAGACATTGCCGTCGATCTCCGGCGCATCCCAGGGCGAGCGCGCGATGGCCTCGTCGTTCTCGGTGTCGATCTCGTCAACCAGGACGTCGATCTCGCGGCCGACCTTGGACTGGAAGATCGCGGCGGAGATCTGCTGCTGCGCCGCCATGAAGCGGTCCCAGCGTTCCTGTTTCACCGCATCGGGTACCTGCGGAAGACCCAGGTCATTGGCCCTGGCGCTGGAAGGGAATGTCGAGGTAGGGAAGGACTTTCCCGGCGGCCATCAGCGGGATGACGTCATCCACATGCGGATAGGGATAGACATAGTGCATCCGCACCCAAGCGCCGAGGTCGCCCAGTTCCCGCGCCATGTCGTAGAACCTCGCGCGCACCTCGCGGCCGTGGAATTTCGAGGTTCCATACTTGATGTCGACGCCATAGGCGCTGGTGTCCTGGCTGATCACAAGCAGTTCCTTGACGCCGGCCTTGACCAGCCGCTCGGCCTCGTAGAGCACCGAGGCCACGGGGCGGGAACCGAGATCGCCGCGGATGGAGGGAATGATGCAGAAGGAACAGCGGTTGTTGCAGCCCTCCGAAATCTTCAGATAGGCATAGTGCCGTGGCGTCAGGTGCAGTCCCTGCGGCGGCACCAGATCGAAGCGGGGATCATGCAGCGGCGGGAGCGCGTCATGCACCGCGCCGACCACCGCCTCGTACTGGTGTGGCCCGGTTACCGCGAGCACGCCTGGATGGGCGGCGCGGATGGCATCGGCCTCGACGCCGTAGCAGCCGGTGACGATGACCCGTCCGTTCTCGGTCATGGCCTCGCCGATGGCGGCCAGCGATTCGGCCTTGGCGCTGTCGAGGAAGCCGCAGGTGTTGACGATCACGACATCCGCATCGTCATAGCCGGGCGCGATCACATAACCCTCGGCCCGCAGCTGGGTGACGATGCGTTCGCTGTCGACCAGCGCCTTGGGGCAACCGAGGGACACGAGGCCGACTTTGGGGACATGCTTGTTCATGGGCGCCCTTTAGCCGAGCGGGCACCGCAGCGCAAATCACTCCAAAAGTGACTTCCCCGCGCCGGACGTTTGTTGCATATTTCGACCTGGGGTAGCGATTTCCATTAGTTTTGAGGTGCATGATGTCGACCAGGCGTTCTCTCTTGTTGGCTTTGGCGGGCCTGCTGGCACCCGCCGCCGCCACGGCGGCAACTCCTCCCAAGAAGAAGGCCCCGGCAAAGAAGCGGCTGATCATCACCATCAACAAGGTCAGTCAGAAGATGACCGTCTCGCTGGACGGCAAGACCAAATACAAATGGCCCGTGTCGACAGGGGCACCGGGCTATGACACGCCCAGCGGAACCTTCCGCCCCTTCCGCATGGAGAAGGAACACTATTCCAGCGAGTGGGATGACGCGCCCATGCCACATTCGATCTTCTTCACCGCACGCGGACATGCCGTGCATGGCAGTTATCATGTGAAGAGCCTGGGGCGCCGGGCCTCGCATGGCTGCGTGCGCCTGCATCCGGACAATGCCGCCAAGCTTTTCGCGCTGGTCAAGCAGACCGGCATGAGCAATACGCAGGTCGTGGTGAAGGGCGGTTTCTTCGACACCGACTTCATCGATGACGACCTGCCGCTGCTGAAGAAGAAGTCCACCAAGAAGCCAGGCAAGCGGAAACTCTTCCCCTGGGAACTGGGGACCTGACGCAAGCCCCCCGACTGCTTGACAAATCGGCCTCTGCATGCGCTCTAGCGCGCAAATCCAGCGTTCCTGAGAGGTGCCATGCACGCCTATCGCAGCCATACCTGTGGCCAGCTCCGTCCTGACCATGCCGGCCAGTCCATCCGGCTGTCCGGATGGGTGCACCGGGTCCGCGACCATGGCGGCGTGCTCTTCATCGACCTGCGCGACCATTACGGCGTGACGCAGGTGGTGGCCGATCCCGACTCGCCTGCCTTCAAGGTGGCCGAGAAGGTCCGGTCCGAGTGGGTGATTCGGGTTGACGGCAAGGTGCGTCCGCGCCCGCCGGGCACCGAGAACAGGGACCTGCCGACCGGCCTCGTGGAAGTCTTCGCCACCGGCATCGAGGTGCTGAGCCAGGCGGCCGAACTGCCGCTGCCGGTCTTCGGCGACACCGAGTACCCGGAAGACATCCGCCTCAAATACCGCTTCCTCGATCTGCGGCGCGACCGCATCCACCAGAACATCATGAAACGCGGCGCCATCATCGACTCGCTCAGGCGGCGCATGAAGGACCAGGGCTTCTTCGAATTCCAGACGCCCATCCTCACGGCGTCCTCGCCCGAGGGCGCGCGCGACTTCCTGGTGCCGAGCCGCATCCATCCCGGCAAGTTCTATGCGCTGCCCCAGGCCCCGCAGCAGTTCAAGCAGCTGATCATGATGTCGGGCTTCGACCGCTACTTCCAGATCGCCGCCTGCTTCCGCGACGAAGACGCCCGCGCCGACCGGTCGCCCGGCGAATTCTATCAGCTCGACATCGAAATGAGCTTCGTGACGCAGGACGACGTGTTCAATGCCGTGGAGCCCGTGCTGCGCGGCGTCTTCGAGGAGTTCGGCGGCGGCCTGCCGGTGACCCAGAAGTTCCCGCACATCGCCTATCGCGATTCCATCCGCTGGTACGGGTCGGACAAGCCGGACCTGCGCAACCCCATCAAGATGCAGGCCGTGACCGAACATTTCGCGGGCTCGGGCTTCAAGGTCTTCGCCGGCATGATCGCCAGCGATCCGAAGGTGGAGGTCTGGGCCATCCCGGCGCCCAAGGGCGGCTCCCGCGCCTTTTGCGACCGCATGAACTCCTATGCGCAGCAGCAGGGACAGCCTGGTCTTGGCTATGTCTTCTGGCGCGAGGGCGAGGAGGGCGGCGCCGGACCGATTGCCAAGAACATCGGACCCGAGCGCACCGACGCGATCCGCGCCCAGCTTGGACTCGGCGTGGGCGACGCCTGTTTCTTCGTCGCCGGGCGGCCCGAGAAGTTCTACAAGTTCGCCGGCGATGCCCGCAACAAGGTGGGCGAGGAACTGAACCTCACCGCCAAGGACCGCTTCGAGTTCTGCTGGATCGTCGATTTCCCGATGTATGAGTGGAACGAGGAGGAGAAGAAGGTCGACTTCTCGCACAATCCCTTCTCCATGCCGCAGGGCGGCCTCGAGGCGCTGGAGACCAAGGATCCGCTCGACATCCTCGCCTACCAGTACGACATCGTCTGCAACGGCGTGGAACTCTCCTCGGGCGCCATCCGCAACCATCGCCCCGAGGTGATGAAGAAGGCCTTCGAGATCGCCGGCTATCCGGAATCGGTGCTGCTGGAGAAGTTCGGCGGCATGTACCGCGCCTTCCAGTATGGGGCGCCGCCGCATGGCGGCATCGCGCCGGGCGTCGACCGCATCGTCATGCTGCTGTGAAATGAGCCCTATATCCGAGAGGTGGTGCACTTCCCGATGAACCAGCAGGCCGAAGACCTGCTGATGGGCGCTCCTTCAGAAGTGACGCCCAAGCAGCTGCGCGAGCTGCACATCCGGTTGAACCTGCCGGAGGCGTGAGTGACGGAGGCGCAGGGGCGCCTCCGCTTCGCCGCGCCTCAGTCGTTGGCGCTGACGGTGACGCCCAGCTTGCTGATCGCATCCTGCGGCTTGGCCGGATCAAGCGTCATCATGTCGGAGACCTTGACGGGTGACGAGGGCTTGGCCGCGATGGTGATCGACCTGGGATCCTTGAGGTAGGCATTCACCGCATTGGCGGCCTGCTCGGCAAACTGCGGGCTCTGCAGCTGCATCAGGCCCATCTGGACCATTGCGCCCGCCGTGTTCACCATGGTGGTTTCATCCATGCCCTGCATGGCCGCCATCATGGGCATCAGCCGCTTGGTCACCGAGGCATCGTCGAAGCGGAAGGACGCCCCGTTGATGGTGATGTTCTGGATCTGCGGCATCACCGCATTGAAGTCGGGCTGCTGGCCGCTGGAGCCCGCGCGCTGCAATTCGGCATAGGCCTCGGCCGGAATGCCGGCCGCGCTGCCGGCAAAGGTCATGGTGCCGATGTCACGGCCGGACAGGGCCAGGTCGAAGTCGAGACCAAGATTGGCACCCTCGATGGTGAGCTTGGATGTGCTGGTGACGTCGAAGTTGAGGGCGCCATATCCCAGCTGCTTCAGCATGCCGCCCTGGTCGGCAAGGGCGACGACCTGCTCGGGAATCGCCAGATTGTTCATCTTCAGCACATAGGTGCCGGCGCCGCTGCGCGGATCGCCATCGAAGCTCTGTTCATAGCCATCCACCGTGATGGTCTGGCCCATGGCCGAAATGCTCAAGGGTCCGGACGACATCTTGCGCGCCACCGTCATCGCGGCGCGGACCTGATCCTGGGCCGTGGCACCTTCGCCGAGGCTCTTGATGTACCAATCCTCGGCGATGCCTTCTGGCATCGTGACGGTGGCGGAGAAGCTGGGGTCGCTCAGGTCGACCTTCACATTGGAGAATTTCGCCGTACCGATCTGGTAGAGGCCTTCGCCCTGGTCGGCGATGCCGGCCAGGGAGACCTCGCCGATCACCACGTTCATCCCGGGGTTGCCGGCGGCCGCGGGCAGGGCCAGCGTGAGCGCCCCGATCTTGACCGTGCCGTCGGAGGCCTGCTCGAGCGAGGCGTAGCTGGGCTTGGTATTGGTCTGGCGCGCCATGCTGTCGAGCATGGCCTGGACCGCTGGCGGCACGTCCTGCGCCTGGGCCGGCAGGGTGAAGACCGAAGTCGACAGGCAAAGAAGCAGGAAGAGGCGGCGGCCATTCTTCATCGTATGTTTCCTAGTTTATGGTTCAATCCGAGGCACTCATGGCCGATGCTAGGTGAATGCCTGATGAACCGCAAAGGCGTTGATCAGCTATGGCTAAAGCACTAGGTTCGAACTGAATCCAGTAAGGGGACGTTAGGGATGCGGAAATTCATTGCGGCGGCCGTCCTGGCCGTCTTTGCCATGGCGGCGGTGCCGCAGGTGACCTATTCGGCCACGCCGGCCGAGCAGGAGCTGCTGGTCAAGAAGAAGAAGGCTGCCGAAGCCAAGCGCCAGGCCGAAAAGAAGAAGGCCGCAGCCGCCCAGAAGGCGGCCGAGGAAAAGAAGAAGAAGGAAGCGCTCGCCCGCAAGGCGGCGGCCGACAAGAAGAAGAAGGACCTCGCGGCGCGCAAGGCCAAGGAGGAGAAGCAGAAGGCTGCGCTCCAGGCCAAGCGCAAGAAGGCCGCCGAGCAGCGCCAGCTGGCCCGCCGCGACGCCTTGTGCGACGGCCTGCTCGAATGCCTCTTCGGCAAGCCGCGCAGCGGCGTACAGCGCGCCAGCTTTGCCTCCTCGGGCCGCCGTGCGGCAGACCGTCCGACATCGGAAGTGGTCGCCTGGAACGAAGGCGAGAAGTATGCGCCGGGATCGATCGTGGTGAAGACGCCGGAGCGCGCCCTGTATCTGGTCATGGAGAATGGCGAGGCCCGCCGCTACAGCGTCGGCGTTGGCCGCGACGGCTTCCAGTGGTCGGGAAATTCGCGCATCGTCGACAAGCAGGAATGGCCGACCTGGCGCCCGCCGCAGGTGATGATCGAGCGTGAGGCCGCGAAAGGCCACTTCCTTCCGGCGGTCATGGAAGGCGGTCCGGAAAACCCGCTGGGCGCCCGCGCGCTCTACATCGGTGGCACCATGTACCGCATCCACGGCACGAACAATGCCGCCTCCATCGGCGGCGCCGTCTCTTCGGGCTGCATCCGCATGATGAATTCCGACGTGATCGACCTCTATGAGCGTGTCGATCTCGGCGCGAAGGTCTACGTCTACCAGTAATCGCGATCGCCGAAATGCAAGGGGCCGCAGCATGCTGCGGCCCTTGTGCTTTGATGGAGTGCCCATGAGGCTCTCCCGGAAAGAACTGACCCCGGAGGCGATGCCGTCCGGGGTCCAGTCCTGAAGTCGTGGCGTAACGCCGATTACTTCTTCTTGGCGGCCTTCTTCTTGGCCGGCTTCTTTGCAGCCTTCTTGGCCGGCTTCTTCGCGGCCTTCTTGGCAGGCTTCTTAGCAGCTTTCTTAGCAGCCATGTTCGTTCTCTCCTAGAGTGTTGTTAGTGCCCCACAACGCAGGTAAGCCTCACAAGATGCGGTTCGTGCAGCGAGATGTTTGCTTTCCCAACCAGCATTGACGTTCTTGTGTACCCGTTTGTGTGATTCGGCAATATGCCGTCAACATCTTGTATATCGACGCCTCTTCCCTAACATCCGGTAAATCGCCACGCCTCGATCCACAAGTTCCGTGTACGGACGAAATGGCCGCAATGCGCGATTTGCATAGGAAAAACGCGGCTGAAATGCACTTCTCAGTATACGGAATGTGCCTGATTTTGGGGCGCTTTTTGGCTTGCGCGCCCTTGACACCCGACTGTTGCGCCGATGCAGCAGATGAAAAAATTGTGGATTGTTAGTGAGCTCAGCGAGGCGTTCCGGTGTGACGCGGCGAGTGGCAGCAGCGCGAGTCGTGCCGTCGAAAACGGAATGGCCAGGCGACGAAGCCTGGCCATTGCGCGTCATCGAGGTAAGTTCAGGCTTACGAACAGCCGCTCGTCGAGCCGCAGGTGTCGCACTTCAGGCAGGTGCCGTTGCGCACCATCGTGAAGTTGCCGCACTCCGAGCAGCTTTCGCCCTCGTAGCCCTTCATGCGGGCCTCGGCGCGCCGGTCGGCCGCGGTCTTGGCGGCCGGTTCCACATGCACGTGCAGGTGCTGCTCATGATACACATGGGCCTCCACTTTCGGGGCCTCGGCAAGCGCCAGGGCTCCCAGCGTCTCGGTCGAAAGCCGCATCTGCAGCGCCTGGGCCGGAGAGCTGGGCGCCAGCACCGCGTTCTGCGGCATCACCACGACGTTGGACAGGTTCTGCTTGCGCACGAAGCCCGAGGACAGCACGCGCGAGGCCGGAACCCGCGGCGACTCGGCGTCCATGCCCACGCCCTTGCCAAGCGCGTCGAAGCCGATCTCGGAGGCCTCGACGTGGGCGAGGTCGTTGCGGCCCAGATAGGAGACGGCCAGCTCGCGGAAGATGTAGTCGAGGATCGAGGTGGCGTTCTTGATCGAGTCGTTGCCCTGCACCATGCCCGCAGGCTCGAACTTGGTGAAGGTGAAGGCGTCGACGAACTCCTCAAGCGGGACGCCATACTGCAGGCCGACCGATACCGCGATGGCGAAGTTGTTCATCATCGCCCGCAGCGCCGCGCCTTCCTTGTGCATGTCGATGAAGATCTCGCCGAGGCGGCCATCATCATACTCGCCGGTCCGGAGATAGACCTTGTGGCCGCCGACATCCGCCTTCTGGGTGTAGCCCTTGCGGCGGCCCGGAAGCTTTTCGCGGCTGCGCTCGCGTTCGATGATGCGCTCCACGATCTTCTCGACCACGGTCTCGACCCGTGCTGCCTGCGGCTTCGCCAGCAGCGCCTCGGCTGCATCCTCGGCCTCGTCGTCGTCCTCAGCGATGAGCTGGGCCGACAGCGGCTGCGACAGCTTGGAGCCGTCGCGATAGAGCGCGTTGGCCTTGATGCCGAGCTTCCACGACAGCATATAGGCGCTGTTGCAGTCCTCGACGGCGGCATCGTTCGGCATGTTGATGGTCTTGGAAATGGCCCCCGAGATGAAGGGCTGGCTCGCCGCCATCATGCGGATGTGGCTCTCAACCGACAGGTAGCGCTTGCCCAACCGTCCGCAGGGATTGGCGCAGTCGAAGACCGGCAGGTGCTCGTCCTTGAGACCGGGCGCGCCTTCCAGCGTCATGGCGCCGCAGACATGGATGTTGGCCCTGTCGATGTCCGCCCTGGCGAAGCCGAGGCTGCTCAGCAGGTCGAAGCCGTAGTCGTTGAGCTGTTCGTCGGTGAACTTCAGCACCGACTTGCAGAAGTCTTCGCCCAGTGTCCACTTGTTGAAGACGAACTTGATGTCGAAGGCCGAGGCGAGGCCCGCCTCGATCTTCTCGATCTGGGCATCGCCGAAGCCCTTGGCGCGCAGCTGCGCATGGTTCAGGGCGGGC
>JAPLOT010000064.1 GCA_026400595.1 Alphaproteobacteria bacterium
CACGTCGACCGCCCCGGACTTGAGCTTGTCGAACCGCTCGGCCGCATCGAGCGGCACGAACTCGACAAGAGAAGCATTACCGAGGGTCGCGGCGGCAACCGCCTTGCAGAAGTCGACGTCGAAGCCAGTCCACTGTCCCTCGGCCGTCTGCGCTGCAAAACCCTGAAGCCCTGGATTGACCCCGCACAGCAGCTTGCCGCGCGACTTCACCTCATCCAGCGTCGCAGCGCCGGCGAAAGACAGGGAGGACAGCAGGAACAGCAGACAAGCAAGCAAACGCGTCATGGTTCGAATCCCGATTGCGCCCCGCAGGCTAGACCGATGCTGGCGCGCTGCCAAGCTCAGTGAAGGATCTGGCTCAAGAACAGTTTGGTGCGATCGCTCTTGGGGTTGGAGAAGAAGGCGTTCGGCTCGTTCTGCTCCACGATCTGGCCCTGATCCATGAAGATCACGCGATTGGCAACCTGGCGGGCGAATCCCATCTCGTGGGTCACGCACAGCATGGTCATGCCATCCTCGGCGAGGCTGACCATTGTGTCGAGCACTTCCTTGACCATTTCCGGATCGAGTGCCGACGTCGGTTCGTCAAAGAGCATGATCTTCGGACTCATGCACAGCGCGCGGGCAATGGCCACACGCTGCTGCTGGCCGCCCGAGAGCTGGCCGGGATACTTCAGGGCCTGCTCTGGAATCTTCACCCGGGTCAGGAACTTCATCGCCACCTCTTCGGCCTCCCTCTTCGGCATCTTGCGGACCCAGATGGGCGCCAGCGTGCAGTTCTCGAGGACCGTCAGATGCGGAAAGAGATTGAAGTGCTGGAAGACCATGCCGACCTCGCGCCGGATCTCGTCGATCTTCTTCAGGTCGTTGGTCAGCGGAATGCCGTCGACGACGATGTCGCCCTTCTGGTGTTCCTCGAGCCGGTTGATGCAGCGGATCAGAGTCGATTTTCCTGATCCCGACGGACCGCAGATCACGATTCGCTCGCCACGATAGACCGTGAGGTTGATGTCGCGCAGCACGTGGAATTCGCCGAACCACTTGTTCATGCCGGAGATCTGGATCGCGACCTCGTCGGTCACATTGAGGGCTTTGGGCGACGTACTCATGTGTTTACCTCTTGTGGCCTGTATTGAGCCGGCGCTCGGTATAGATCGAATAGCGCGACATCGCGAAGCAGAAGATCCAGAACATCAGTGCAAGCGTGAAGTAGCCGGTCGGCGTTGAACTCGGAGCCGCCCAGTTCGAGTCCTTGAGACCGGCACGCACCATGCCAAGCAGGTCGAAGATGCCGATAATCGAGACGAGCGTGGTGTCCTTGAACAGGCTGATGAAGTTGCCCACGATATTGGGAATCGAGATCTTGAGGGCCTGCGGCAGGATGATCTTGTTCATCATCTGCCAGAAGGGGAGCCCCAGGGCCATGGCGCCTTCATACTGCCCCTTGGGAATGGCCTGCAGGCCGGAACGCACGACTTCGGCCATATAGGCGGCGGAGAACAGCGCCACGCCGATCAGCGCACGCAGCAGCTTGTCGAAGCTCGTCCCCTCAGGCAGGAACAGCGGCAGCATCACCGACGAGAAGAACAGCACGGTGATCAGCGGTACACCGCGCCAGAGCTCGATGAAGATGATGGAGAACAGCTTCACGACGGGCATCTGCGAGCGCCGACCCAGCGCCAGGAGAATGCCGAGCGGCAACGACGCCACGATTCCGGTCACCGACACGACAAGCGTGACCAGCAGACCGCCCCATTGCGATGTCTCAACCGGCACGAGGCCAAGATTGGCACCGAGCAGCAGCATTGCCAGCATAATGCCAATGACGATGCTGGCCCAGGTATAGGCTGCGGTCCGCCCGGACAGCGAAGGCTCCTTGAAGACGCTGCCGAGCGAGAACACGGCAGCGCCGATGCCGAAGGCCAGCGCCGTCCACGGGATCGCGCTGCCAGACACATACAGGCTGCCGATCCATCCGCCGACTGAGATGGCAGCAGAAATCAGGCCGTGCGGATTGCGTCGAATGCCTTCCTCCAGGCCGAATGCCATAAGCGGCACCGTCACGGACGTCAGCAGCAGCAGGCCAAGTGTTGCCACGTAGCTGCCAAATGCAAAGCTGAAATGCCCGCCGGTGAGCAGGATCAGGGCCATCAGGGGAAACACGGCCAGGAGGAACAGGGCATTGAGCGTCTTGTAGGGCGCCGACGGCATGAGCATCGGCGCGAGCGCAAGCACCCCGACAATGCACACCGTGTTCACACGCCAGCGTTCCTCCACCGGATAGAAACCGTAGATCCATTGCGGGAACTTCTCCCGGACCATGGGCCAGCAGGCCCCCGTCACGCCATCCGGCACAAGACAGGCCTCGCGGTTGCTGCCAGTCCAGATGGCGGTCACAATGGCCCACTGGAACACGTCCCAGATGAACCATAGGATCAATCCTCCGAGGACAACGGTCAGTACGCTGTAGAAGGGTGTCGAGAACAGGTTCTTGCGGAGCCAGCCCTGTATGCCCACCTCGCTGGGCGGTGCCGGCAGGAGCGGCGCATCTTCCTGCCGGACATAGGCGATTGAAGCGTGTTGCTTGGTCACCGCTCAGCGCTCCACCAGCTTCATCCGGGCGTTGAACCAGTTCATCAGCCCGGCCGTGATCAAGCTCAAAGTGAGATAGACGAACATGAAGATGCCAACGATCTCGATGGCCTGACCCGACTGGTTCAGAACGATACCTCCCGTGGCGACGAGATCCGGATAGCCGATGGCAACTGCCAGCGACGAGTTCTTGGTGAGGCTCAGATAGGTGCTGGCCAGCGGCGGAATGATCACCCGCATGGCCTGGGGGATGACCACGAGCCGGAGGGCCTTTCCCGGCCGCAGACCCAACGCGTAGGAGGCCTCCGTCTGGCCGTGACTCACAGCCAAGATACCAGCCCGGACGGCTTCGGCGACATAGGTTCCGGTATAGATGGACAAGGCCAGGAACATTGCGATCAGTTCCGGGATGACGTCGATGCCGCCTGCGAAGTTGAACCCCTTGAGCGCGGGAAACTCCCAGTGCAACGGGAAACCGGCAAAGGCAAACCCGAGCAGCGGCAGGCCAAAGATCAAGCCGAGGCTGGTCCACATTACCGGAAAGGTCTGTCCGGTCGCCATCTGGCGCGCCCTCGACCACCGGGCGATCACGATTGCGAGCACGATGCCCAGCGCAAGACCCGCGAAGCCAAGCATGGAGCCGGCGCCAAAGATCGGCTTCGGCATCATGAAGCCGCGATTGGAGAGAAAGAACATGTCGAAGACGTTCAGCGCCTCGCGGGGACCGGGAAGCGGCTGCAGAACGGCGCTGTAGAAGATGAAGATCCAGAGCAGCAGAGGAATATTGCGGAATATCTCAACGTAGACCGTGCCGATGCGGGCGACCAGCCAGTTCTTCGACAGCCGCGCGATTCCCATGATGAAGCCGATGATGGTGGCTGCAACGATGCTCAGTCCAGACACCAGCAAGGTGTTGTAGAAGCCGACAAGGATGGCGCGGCCGTAGGTCGACGCACTGGAATAGGGAATCAGCGACTGGATGATGTCGAACCCGGAGGTCTTGGACAGAAAGCCGAAACCGGAGGCAATGTTCCGGCTCTTGAGGTTGGACAGCGTGTTGACCACAATCTCGTAGGCCATGAAGGCCAACACGAGAAGCAACACGATCTGAAACAAGATCGAGCGGACCTTGGGATCGTTCCAGAAAGAGACTTGCGGCCTTTCACGGTCCTCTGCCGTGGCTGTCATCCCCTATACCCTTCCACGAGGCGCAAGGCCTCCTCCCCAGCGGACACGGCCGGTTTTCCCGGTCTTGGTCTGACTTGAAACGAAAGGGAGTCCGGCTATTGGCCGGACTCCCGAAGTCGGATCAGCGGATCGGCGGAGCGTATTGCAGGCCGCCGTTCTTCCACAGGGCATTCACGCCGCGCGCGATCTTCAGCGGCGTATTGGTACCTACGTTGCGCTCGAAGATCTCGCCGTAGTTGCCCACAGCCTTGATGACATACACAATCCATTCCTCGTCAAGACCGATGCCGGTACCGAAACCGGCTGCCGAGCCGTCCTCGTTCTTGACGCCCAGCACGCGCTTGATTTCGGGATTGGTGGACGCCTTCATTTCCTCGACGTTGGCCTGGGTGATACCCAGCTCCTCTGCATTGAGAAGTGCGTAATAGGTCCACTTCACGACATTGAACCAGGCATCGTCTCCCTGGCGCACGACCGGACCAAGCGGTTCCTTGGAGATGATCTCCGGAAGAATGATGTTGTCATCCGGGTTCTTCATCTTCAGACGTTCGGCGTAGAGGCCGGACTGGTCGGTCGTGAAGATATCACAGCGGCCTTCGTCATAGGCCTTCACCACCTCGTCCGAGTTCTCGATCGCCACAACCTGATACTTCATGTTGTTGGCCTTGAAGAAGTCGGCGAGGTTCAGCTCGGTGGTGGTACCGGTGTTGGTGCAGACCGTGGCGCCATCAAGCTTGAGCGCGGAGTCGACGCCGAGCGACTTGCGGACCATGAAGCCCTGGCCGTCATAGTACATCACGCCCGCAAACTTGAGGCCCAGCGAGGTATCGCGGCTCATGGTCCAGGTGGTGTTGCGCGAGAGGAGGTCGATTTCACCCGACTGCAGCGCGGTGAAGCGTTCCTTGGCCGACAGCGGCGTGAACTTCACCTTGCTCGGATCGTTGAAGATCGCAGCTGCAACGGCACGGCAGAAATCCACGTCCATGCCGGTCCAGTTGTTGTTGGAATCGGGATTCGAGAAACCCGGCAGGCCCTGGCTCACGCCGCACTGCACGAAGCCCTTCTGCTTTACATCGTCCAGCGTACCGGCCTGGGCCGCAGTCGCAGCGACCGCACTGATAGCCGCGCCGAATACCCATGCGAAAACTTTGCTTTTCATGATCATTCCTTCTTTCTCAACTGTGCGCCTGCGGACCCGAGAAAGACACGGTGGCTTGGACGTCTGACGCCGCTCACCCTCGCTCGCCCCTGATCCCGGACGCTGTTCGCGTTGGTTACTCCCTGGAGGTGATCTTCTTTTTCTTGTCACCTCTCTGCACCTAGACAAGCGGGAAACGACCCAAGGGTCAAGGAGAAAGCATCCCGCGCAGAACCGCGATCAGTTCACCGGAGGTTGAGAACGTTGGCACGCCGGGCTTGACGGGCCGCTCCACCATGATGACCGGTATCCGTGCCTGCCGGGCTGCCATCAGCTTGGCCTCGGTCTCGTGGCCGCCGGCGTTCTTGGTGACCAGATGGGAGATATGGTGACCGGCCACCAGCGCGGTTTCTGCATCAAGCAAGAAGGGCGGACGCTGGAGCAGCAGTATCCAGTTCTCCGGCACGGCGCAGGCCGGGGCTTCGATCATGCGCGCAATGCCCGAGACATCGGCGCGGTCGAAGAAGGACGCAATCTCCTTCCGCCCGATGGTCACCAGCGCGCGGGCGCCGGCCGGAAGCTCGGCCGCAGCTGCCTGGGCATCCGGCACGCGGATCCAGCGATCACCTGCCCGCGGCAGCCATGGGTTGCGTTCGAGACGCAGCAGCGGAACGGCAGCGGCACTGGCGGCGATGGCCGCATGCTGCGAAATCCGGACAGCAAAGGGATGGGTCGCATCGACAACGGCCGCAAAGCGCTCCGCTTGCAGGAAGTCCGCAAGTCCTCGCGCACCTCCGAAGCCGCCGGACCGCGTCGCTCCAGCCGGCAGCGCGGGAGCAAACGTGACACCGGCCAGCGAGGTGAGGGGCACAAAGCCCGCCTCAAGCAGTTCCGCTGCGAGCCTGCGCGCCTCGCCCGTTCCGCCCAGGATGAGAATTCTATGCGGCATGGCCGATCAGCTTGCCCTGGCGAGACACAATGACGATGTCCAGGGCGACCGGTGCATCGCGCACAACGGATCGTGCAGTGACGAGCGCCCTGCCCGCGATGCGGTCAGCCAGATCGAGTCCTTGCGCCAGGTCGAGAACCTGCTGGGCCGTATTGGCCCCCAGCACCAAATCTCGAGGCAATTCGGGAACGAGGTCGGCCAGCAACTCCAGGTCCACCTGGCTGCGCCCGGAATGAAGATCAAGCGCACCTTGCGCCAGCTTCACCATCTTTCCGAAACCGCCCGCGATGGTCACACGCGGCACGGGATGCTCGCGGAGATACTTCAGCAGGCCGCCGGCAAAATCGCCCATGTCGAGCATCGCTTCCAGCGGTAGGCCGTAGTGCGCCCGCACCGCATCCTCGGAGGTGGAGCCGGTGCAGCCCGCCACGTGCTGCAGCCCCATGGCACGTGCCACGTCGACTCCCCGGTGGATCGAGGCAATCCATGCGGCGCAGGAAAAGGGATGAACGATGCCGGTCGTACCGAGGATGGAAAGCCCCCCGATGATGCCGAGGCGCGGATTCCAGGTCTTCTCCGCCAACAGCTTTCCTCCTGGGATGGCAATCTCGACATCTACATCACTGCCACCCTGCTCGCGGATCACGGCCTCAATCAGCTGGCGCGGCACGGGATTGATTGCGGGCTCTCCCGGCGGGATCGGCAATCCCTCGCGGGTCACTGTGCCCACCCCCTCGCCAGCGAAGAAGCGGATACCGGGTCCTCCCATCCTCACGGTGACGACCACCATTGCGCCATGTGTGACATCGGGATCGTCGCCCGCATCCTTGACGATGCCGGCCCGCGCAAAGCCGTCGCCCAATTCTTCAAGGGCCAGGGCAAAGCTCGGGGTCTCGCCCTTCGGAAGCGTGATGGAAACCGGGTCCGGAAACGTGCCGCCGCGCAATGCCGCAAATGCTGCCTTCGCTGCCGCGGTTGCGCATGCACCCGTCGTCCATCCGCGCCTTAACTCGCCTACGGGCTTCTCTAATCGCATCGGCCCACTGTATAAGGGACGCGATGGCATCGGGACCAACAAAATCCGTGGAACACTGGGTGGATACCCGGGATGGCGCAACCGGCTTCGCCCGCCTGGACGCCGAACCCTTTCCGGTCTTCGAGCCCGGCTGGGTGTGGCTCGTCGGCGCGGGCCCCGGCGCCCCCGGCCTCATGTCGCTCCTTTGCTATCATGCCCTGCAGAACTGCGATGTGGTCGTCTACGATGCCCTGGTGAACCCCGACATCCTGCGCTGGGTACGCACCGGGGCCGAACTTGAATATGCCGGAAAGCGCGGCGGAAAGCCTTCCCCCACCCAGCGCGACATCACGCTGCGCCTGATCGAACTGGCACAGGCGGGCAAGCGGGTACTGCGCCTGAAGGGCGGCGATCCCTTCATGTTCGGACGCGGCGGCGAGGAATGTCAGAACCTGGCCGGCTCGCACATTCCCTTCCGCGTGGTCCCCGGCATCACGGCCGGCGTTGGCGGCCTGGCCTATGCGGGCATGCCGGCCACGCACCGCGACACCAATCATTCGGTGATTTTCCTCACTGGCCATGACGCCTCAGGCCGCATGCCGGCAAACGTGAACTGGGAGGCCGTCGCCAAGGCTTCGCCGGTGATCGTCATGTACATGGCCGTCAAGCACCTGAGCGAGATCGCGGCGGCACTGCTTGCCGGCGGGCGTGCGCCCGACGATCCCGTCACGATCCTGTCCAATGCCTCCATGCCTCAGCAGCAGGTGGCCACGACAACCCTTGCAGGTGCCGGGGATTTCATCCGGCAGAATGATCCACCCACCCCGGCCCTGGTGGTGGTTGGCCATGCTGCCGACTGGCGCACCATGCTTGACTGGTACCGCGGCGGCCTGCGGGAGAACCGGATTGGCTAAGGCCCTCGTGATCGCGGCCCCCTCATCGGGCTGCGGCAAGACGGTGATCACCCTTGGCCTGCTGCGCGCCCTTCGCAAGCGAGGCCTGAGGGTCGCATCCGCCAAGGTCGGGCCCGACTACATCGACCCCCGTTTTCACGAGGCGGCCACCGGCCGACCGTGTTTCAACCTCGACCCCTGGGCAATGGACAGGGCACAGATCCGTACCCTGCTTCGAAGTCTCTCCGGAGACGCCGACATCATTGTCATCGAGGGGGTCATGGGCCTCTTCGACGGACCGGATGGGGCCGCCGGTTCGACAGCCGACCTCGCATCCAGCCTGGGATTGCCCGTCATCCTCGCCGTCGACGCCCGGCACCAGGCGCAATCCATCGCGGCCCTGTTTCACGGATTCTCGACCTTTCGCCCGGACGTCTCGGTTGCAGGGATATTGCTCAACCGCGTCGCCAGCGACCGCCATGCCGCCATCCTGCACCGGGCGCTGGAAGGCAAGGTCCTCGGCTCACTGCGGCAAGACGACTCACTCGTTCTCCCATCGCGGCACCTCGGACTTGTCCAGGCAGAAGAGAATCAAGACCTTGAAACTTTTATTGAAACTGCTGCATTAGCCGTTGCACGTGAAACAGTTCTTGACAGGATTCTCGAGATTGCAGGTCAACTCGTTGACGAATCAGTGATTCGCGACTCACTGCCGCCCTTGGGACAGCGGATCGCCATTGCCCGCGACACGGCATTCGCCTTTGCCTATCCGCATCTTCTGCACCAATGGCACCGGTCGGGGGCAACCCTCAGCTTCTTTTCGCCATTGGCAAATGAGTCAGCCGCATCCGATTCCGATGCCATCTTCCTGCCTGGAGGCTATCCCGAACTCCATGCCGCGCGGCTCGCGGCAAATGTCGAGTTCATCGCCAGCCTCCGCAAGTTCAAAGGCCTCATCTATGGCGAGTGCGGAGGCTACATGGTTCTCGGCGAAGTACTGGTCGATGCCAGGGGCACGTCGCATGCCATGGCAGGACTTCTGCCGGTGGTGACGAGTTTCGCCAGTCGCAAGCTCCATCTGGGCTATCGCCAGCTGACACCTGAACCTGGAGCGCCATGGTCGTCGCCGCTGCGCGGTCACGAATTCCACTACTCGTCCATTGTCCACGAAGGGGCAGCCGACCGGCTCTTCTCTGCAAGGGATGCGGCCGGACGGGATCTTGTTCCCATGGGGCTGCGCCGCGGCAAGGTCATGGGCTCCTACGCGCACGTCATCTGCGAGGCCTCCTGATGGCCAGGGCGATCATGCTCATGGGCACGGGCTCGGACGTCGGCAAGTCGCTGATCGCGGCAGGTCTCTGCCGGTCCTTTGCCCGGCGCGGACTGAAGGTCCGCCCTTTCAAGCCCCAGAACATGTCGAACAATGCCGCCGTCACGGCCGAAGGGGGAGAAATCGGCCGGGCCCAGGCCCTTCAGGCGCGCGCGGCAGGCATTGCCCCATCGGTGCACATGAATCCCATTCTGCTGAAGCCCGAAACCGCGACCGGCGCCCAGGTGATCGTACAGGGACAGCGGCATGCCACCATGGCTGCACGCGATTACTTCCGCAACCGCTCCCGGTTCATGCCCGCCATCCTCGACAGTTTCAGGAGGATGGCTGCTGAAGCCGACCTGGTTATCGTTGAGGGCGCTGGCAGCCCGGGCGAGATCAACCTCCGCGATGGCGACCTTGCCAACATGGGATTTGCGGCGGCGGCCAACGTGCCGGCAATCCTCATCGGGGATATTCACCGCGGTGGGGTCATCGCATCGATCGCCGGGACCTTCGCAATCCTGCCGCCCGAGGATCGTAACCGCCTGAAAGGCTTCTTGATCAACAAGTTCCACGGTGACCCTGGACTGTTTTCTGAAGGCTGTGCCTTTCTGGAGACGCGAACCGGAACGCCTTGCCTCGGCATCCTGCCGCATTTTGCGGAGGCCAGTGCCCTGCCGGCGGAAGATGCAGTGGCCTTGCAGGAAGTCCTCACAACCAACTCAGGTCATTGCAGGATTTCGGTTCTCCGCCTGCCGCGAATTGCCAACTTCGACGATCTCGATCCGTTGCGCCACGAAGCGGGTGTCTCCGTCACCTTCGTCAATCCTGGCGAGGTCATCCCCGCCGACAGCCGGTTGGTCATTATCCCTGGCTCGAAATCCACAATGGCTGATCTCGCAGCGCTCCGCCGCGAGGGCTGGGATGTCGACCTGAAGGCTCACGCCAGGCGCGGTGGACTCGTGCTGGGCCTGTGCGGCGGCTTCCAGATGCTGGGCCGCCTCGTCCACGACCCCCTCGGACTCGAGGGCAAGGCCGGCACTGCTGAAGGCCTGGCCATGCTCGACGTCGAGACCCGCCTCAGTCCTGAAAAGACCCTCACCCAGGCCACGGGCACTCATGTGCCGACCGGAACTACCATTTCGGGTTACGAGATCCACCTGGGCATCACCGATGGGCCAGACTGCTCCCGCCCCTTTGCGATGATCGGCGACCGGCCTGACGGAGCACGATCGGCCTCTGGCCAGGTGAGCGGGACCTATCTCCACGGCTGCTTCGCCAGCGACGGCTTCAGGGCGGCCTTCCTGCACAGCCTCGGCGCCGAGGCGTCAGCGCTGCGCTTCGAGGATCGTGTGGAGCGTACACTCGACGCTCTGGCCTCCCATCTCGAGGCCCACCTGGACCTCGACGGTCTGCTGGCCTTGGCGGAGCCGGTCTGATGTGGGCCTTCCCAGCCTTCGCAGCGGCCGCCCTTGCGCTCTTCATCGAGCGTCTGGCCGGCTATCCAACATATCTACTCGATCGCATCGGCCACCCCGTGATCTGGGTCGGCAAGCTCATCTCCTGGCTGGACACCCATCTCAACCGAAACACTCTGTCGCCCGCGGACGGGCGTCTTAGGGGCGTGATTGCGCTCGTCGTCATCATCGCCGCTGCATTGATTCCAGCCTGGTTCATCTCGCATCTGCTGGGGTTATGGCGCAACGGTTGGGCCATCGAAGCCCTTCTCGCCACCAGCTTGATTGCCCAGAAATCAATGCGGGATCACGTGCTTGCGGTCTATCGGGGCCTGTCCTCTTCACTGGCCGAGGGCCGCCGGGCCGTGGCGCATATCGTCGGTCGCGACCCGGCCCGTCTGGACGAGAGCGGGGTGGCCCGCGCCGCGCTCGAAAGCCTGGCCGAGAACACGTCGGACGGTGTCGTTGCACCGGTCTTCTGGTTTGCGCTTCTGGGCCTTCCCGGCATCGCCGTCTACAAGGCAGTGAACACAGCGGATTCGATGATCGGCCACAAGTCGGAGCGGCATCTGCATTTCGGCTGGGCGGCCGCCCGCTTTGACGACCTGATCAACCTGCCCTGCTCCCGTCTCACCGGGGTCCTGTTCGCCGCCTCCCAGGGCAGACGGTTTGGCGACATCATCGACGTCATGCGGCGCGATGCGCCGAAGCATCAATCGCCCAATGCCGGATGGCCCGAGGCTGCCATGGCGGCTGCACTCGAGATCAGGCTGGGCGGTCCGCGCTTCTATGACGGTGAGCGACTTGACCTTGCCTGGATGGGGAATGGCCGCAGCGATCTCAATCGCACCGACATCCGGCGTGGCCTCAAGGTTTATGGCCGCGCGATGACTCTTCTGCTCATCGCGCTGGTGCTTCTGTCGCTGGTGTTTTGAGGGTCAGCGGCAAGCCGGCAGCCACGAAGTAAACGGCGTCCGCCACGGCCGCCACCTTCTGATTGGCCAATCCTTGCATATCCCGAAAGCGGCGCGACAGGGCGTTCTCCGGAACGATACCCATGCCCACTTCGTTCGAAACGAGAATGACGTGGCCCGAAACCTTCTCCAAGGCCGCGCAAAGGAGGTCGATCTCGACCGCAACATCGCGGTCGCGGAACATCAGATTGCTGATCCACAGTGTCAGGCAGTCGATGAGGACGACAGGACTTCCGCACGCAGCCAGCGCTGCGGTCAGAGCCACAGGCGCCTCGATGGTCTGCCAGCCCTCCCCGCGCCGCGCCCGGTGCTGGTCGATCCGTGACGTCATTTCGCCGTCGAAGGCTTCCGCGGTGGCGATGTAGGTGCGGAGCGGACCAGACCTCTCGGCCAGTTCTTCCGCAAAGCGGCTCTTGCCCGATCGCGCGCCGCCGAGCGCCAAAGTGACCTGCCTCACGGTTTCACCGGCGGAATGCGGGCGATGAAATGCCCTCGCATCCGGTCGGGCCAGAGCCGGAACGGCACTTCGCCCGTCTCGCTCCCGCCGTGGGCCTGGAACCAGTCCAATATGGCATCGGCTTGGGCCCGGCTCGGTTCGTGGTCGCCGGTAAAGTAGGTGAAGCGCTCATCATCGCGCAGGACCACGCTGCAATGCCGCTTGCAGTTCCACAGGCAGGCCTGTGTCTGCAGCGTCACAGAGGCCATTCCGCGAGCCTGGAGCGCCTCCGACATGTGCGCGATCAGTGTCTCGCCGCCGGTCCGCCCGTCGGGTCCGGCCTTCTCGCCCGCCGAGTAGCGGCAGGTGGTACACATGACGATGGCACGCATCGGGTTCCGTTCAGGGATTGTCAAGACGGGTGCCTTCAATGTAGGCAAAGTGAGGGCCTGTCAACGCGAAGAAACCGGCATGAAATTCTCCCGTATCGCCTTCCTGGCTTCCGACTCGCCCGAAGCCCGCAAAGCCGTCGGCCGCCTCACCAGGCGACATGGCAATGCCGACCCGGACAGCGCCGATGTCGTGGTGGCCCTCGGCGGTGACGGGCACATGCTGCAGATCCTGCACCGCTTCGTGTCGACCGGCACGCCGATCTACGGCATGAACCGCGGAACGATCGGCTTCCTGATGAACGACTTCCAGGACAACCATCTCCCTGAGCGGCTGCAGGCCGCCGAAATGACCACCATTCATCCCCTCCGTATGGTGGCACGGGACGAGGCCGGAAAGACCCACAGGGCCATCGCTTTCAACGAAGTCTCGATGCTCCGCCAGCGGCACCAGGCCGCCAAGCTCGGCATTGCCGTCGATGGCAAGCCGCGCATGGACGAACTCATCTGCGACGGCCTGCTG